>NZ_FVZN01000005.1 GCF_900168685.1 Solibacillus isronensis
CCCATTACGCAAGTAAGTAAGACCCCTGAAAGACGATCAGGTAGATAGGTTCGAGGTGGAAGTGCGGTGACGCATGCAGCTGACGAATACTAATCGGTCGAGGACTTAACCACATTTTATTGCACAATTCAATGAAACGTTTATCCAGTTTTGAAAGAATGAATCTTTCTAAGGGTTTCAAAGACACAAGCTAGTCGAGGAAACGACTGAGTGATTGAAGGAGCGTACTCAAGTACGTGACTGAAAGATCGAAGGAAGTTGACGAAGGATAGCGCCGTGGATTGGAAGCCGATAATAGTGAAGTGATGATGGCAAAGAGGTCACACCCGTTCCCATACCGAACACGGAAGTTAAGCTCTTTAGCGCCGATGGTAGTTGGGGGCTTCCCCCTGTGAGAGTAGGACGTCGCTTCGCACATGTAAAACCCACTGAGAAATCAGTGGGTTTTTTGTTTTGTTTATATAACTCTGTCAATACATATTAAAACTCCAAAACTGCCCGTAAGTTATTGATATAGGACTGACTTACTGGTAATTCTACGCCATCCTTCAGTTGAACAATAAAGTTAGAAGTCAGATCCCGCGAGATTTTCTTTATATAGCAAATATTTATAATATAGGAACGATGAATGCGAAGAAAGTTATTTGGTAGTCGAGTCTGCAACTCTTTAAGTGTAATGGCTGTTTTGTACTGCTCACCTTTGGAGTAAAACCATGTTCGCTTTTGCAGACTTTCAATATGTGAAATTTCATCAATCGAAATGGGTACCCAATCTTCTATTTGTTTTCCTGTTAAAAACTGATACATATCTGAACTTTTTACTTTAAATAATGGGGGCAGCACGACAACTAAAGCACCTTGTTCACCGTTTACCAAAATTGGATATCCAATCGCATAATAAGGTGTTTCAAAAAGTGTATTCTCCATAACAGCATCTACTTTTTTTGCTGTTTGAAGTACTTTATAAGCGATACTGTCTTTCGGAACTGCGGAACCTACTTTCAATGAAAAATGGTGATGACCTGTGCTGAAATAAATAAAGCTATTGTTTACTGCTATTGCAATCGATGCATCTTGAGGAATCCAATCTTCTAAAATAATTTTATACTGATTTAAAATGCTCTTTTCGATTTCAATATTTTGTAATGACAATGCAAATCCACTCCTTCTGTATTATTGCCTAAATGATAATTCATCCGCCAAATATACCCATTCATCCTAAATTAAAGTTAATTTGTCAGAAAATAATGAAAAGTTAAACTTTCTGTTATACATTATATTACATCAAGATGTTCTGTTATGGAACAGTCAATTACAAATTTTTCTAACAGAATATCTATACACAATGGGGAAGGTGGAAATTTATTATGTCAACTCGTCAAGAAAGAATCGAAGCTTTACAAAAGGATTGGGCAGAAAACTCACGTTGGAAAGGAATTGAGCGTGGCTATACAGCTGAAGAGGTTGTAAAGTTACAAGGTTCATTCATCCAGGAGCAAACATTAGCAAAACGAGGATCTGCTCGTTTATGGAAATCATTACATGAAGCGCCTTTCATTAATGCTTTAGGTGCTTTAACGGGGAATCAGGCAGTACAGCAAGTAAAGGCAGGTTTACAGGCAATCTACTTATCGGGGTGGCAAGTAGCGGCTGATGCAAACCTTTCTGGTCAAATGTATCCGGACCAGTCTTTATATCCGGCAAACTCTGTACCAGCAGTAGTAAAACGTATTAACCAGGCGCTTCAGCGTGCTGACCAAATCGACCATGCTGAAGGCCGTGATGATGGTTTTGACTGGTTTGCGCCGATTGTAGCTGATGCGGAAGCAGGCTTCGGTGGTCCATTAAACGTATTTGAATTAGTTAAGGGAATGATTGAAGCGGGTGCTGCTGGTGTGCATTTAGAAGACCAATTAGCTTCTGAGAAAAAATGCGGACACTTAGGCGGGAAAGTATTATTACCAACGCAAAACGCTGTACGTAATTTAATTGCTGCACGTTTAGCAGCTGATGTTGCAGGAGTTGATACTATTTTGATCGCACGTACTGATGCAGATGCTGCTGACATGGTAACTTCAGATATCGACCCACGCGATGCAGAATTCTTAACAGGTGAACGTACTCCAGAAGGATTCTACCGTACTAAACCAGGTATTAAGCAAGCAATTGCACGCGGGTTAGCTTATGCACCATATGCAGATTTAATCTGGTGTGAGACTTCTCACCCGTCATTAGAAGAAGCTCGTGAGTTTGCAGCTGCAATCCACGCTGAGTTCCCAGGAAAAATGTTAGCGTATAACTGCTCGCCTTCATTCAACTGGAAAGCTAAGTTATCAGATGAAGAGATTGCAGAGTACCAACGTGAGTTAGGTAAACTTGGCTACAAGTTCCAATTTATTACACTTGCTGGTTTCCACAGCTTAAACTACTCAATGTTCGAGCTTGCGCATGACTACAAAGACAATGGTATGGCTGCTTACTCTAAACTACAACAAGCAGAGTTTGCTGCTGAAAGTAAAGGTTACACTGCTACTCGTCACCAACGTGAAGTAGGTACTGGTTACTTTGATGAAGTATCACAAACAATTTCAGGTGGTACATCTTCGACAACTGCTATGTCCGGCTCTACTGAAACAGAGCAATTTGTATAAGATTAGGTTTAATAGGCAGTGTTATGAATAGATTCATAAACGGGGAACTGCTTATTCGGATTAACGTATTCCTTTTCTTCTATTTTACCGATTCAAGTGACATTGGGGAATGTGCACTGAGTAAATAGACGTTATGCCGAAGCGACTATTGAAAGAAACGTAGGATGTGGAAGAGGAATAAATTCTTGAACTTGAACAGCTTGACTCTATGAACAATGCTAAATCGAATTGGAACGCGGTTTAGTATGGGATGCCTCCCAACATATAAGGAAAACTAAGGGGTTTTTATAAAGATGAATGTCTTTTTAGCTTGGATGGGGCTAAAAAGGCATTTTCTATTTAGAGAAATAAAGGAGTTCTAATATAGAGTAGGGAATATTATATAGATAGAATATTTTTACTATTAAGAAAAGGGAGTAATATCAATGAAAAATAAAGAATTATTATTAGTACCAGGGCCGACACCGGTAATGGATGAGATTTATGATGCCTTGGCAAGTGAAACGAGAGGCCATACGGATCCTAGGTTTGTAGAAACATTTAAAAATGCGCTTGCCAATACGAAAAAGCTGTTTAATACAGATGGAGAAGTATATGTTGTAGCGGGTTCAGGTACATTAGCAATGGAAATGGCAATAGTAAATACTATTGCAAAAGGTGAACGCCTGCTTGTTATTAGTCATGGCTATTTCGGTGATCGTTTTACACCACTTGCAAAGGCATTTGGAATTGAAGTTGATGTACTGCAGTCAACATGGGGTGAACGTGTAGATGCAACGCTTGTTGAGGAAGCAGTGAAGGCTAACAATTATAAGGCTGTAACAATTACACATGCCGATACATCTACTGGGGTTGTTTCGGACTTAGAGACACTTGTTCCGATTATTAAAGCATCCGGTGCACTTGTCATTGTTGATGGTGTTGTCGCAACAGCAGCATTGCAAGAGGACATGAGTAAAGCTTACGGTGAAGAAGACTATAAAATTGATATTGTGTTAACAGGATCCCAAAAGGCGATTGGTATTCCTCCTGGGCTGGCGATTGTTGCTTTCAGTAAGCAGGCATTGGCTGCTCGTGAACAAATCGGGACAGTGCCGGCCTATTATGCGGATATACATAATTGGCGCAATATTATGGATAACCCGGCAATGTACTTTGCGACGCCTCCGGTTAACTTAATTTACGCATATGATGTTGCATTGAATATTGTATTAGAAGAAGGTATGCAGAAACGTGAAGCGCGTCATATTGCATTTGGTAAAGCGATCCGTGCGGCACTGCGTTCTTACGGTATGACACCATTGGCTAACGAGGAAGTAGCTGCGCCGACATTAAGCTGTATTTTATATCCTGAAGGTATTGAGGATGGAAAATTCCGAGCAAGTTTAGCGAACCGCGGTATTATCGTAGCGGGTTCTTTAGCCCACTTAGCAGGAAAAGCATTCCGCATTGGACATATGGGGAATACGACTGCGGAAATGCTGGAACAGGCAATTGTTGTGATTGGTGAAGCATTGCAAGAGCAACAGCTGCAAGTCGATATTGAAAAGGCAAAAGGCATATTCGCTAAAGAGATAGAAGCAGCATTGGTACAAAGCTAAAAGCTGCCAGAAAAGCATATAGAGTTGTGCGATTATAGGAAAGGGGACAGTGCGATTTTTGAAGCGTCCCCTTTTTTATTTAGTTATTAAAAGATTTGAAATAAACAGGGGGTGGCATATGAGGCAAATTATCGATCAATCTCAAAAACGAGGTAAAGCGGATTTCATTATTCAACATGCACAAATTGCCGATGTCTTTAATTTATGTTGGCGAAAAGGTGATGTTGTAGTGGCAAACGGCAAAATTATTGCAATTTCAGAGCCAGATGAATTTGAAGCGGAACAAGTAATAGATGCAAGCGGAAAGTATATTGTACCGGGCTTTATTGATGCACATATTCATATTGAATCATCCATGCTTGTACCAAAACAGTTTAATCGAATCGTGCTTCCACATGGTGTAACGGCTGTCGTTACAGACCCGCATGAAATTGCGAATGTCTCAGGAAAAGCAGGATTGGAATTTATGCTGCAGGATATTGAAGATGTCGAAATGGATATTTATTTTATGCTGCCTTCCAGTGTACCGGGGACCTCTTTTGAAAATGCAGGAGCTGTTCTGACGGCAAAAGATTTAAAAGAATTTATCGGTCATAAGAATGTATTAGGTTTAGCAGAGGTAATGGATTTTCCTGCTGTACTGAACGGGGAAAAGGAAATGCTCGCAAAGCTAAAACTTGCTCAAGAAAATGGGTTGGTCATTGATGGTCATTGTGCAGGCTTAACAAGTTCTCAAATACGTGGTTACCGGGCAGCAGGAATTACAACAGATCATGAATGCGTGACAGCCGAAGAGGCATTGGACCGAGTGGAGCAGGGGATGTATGTGCTGATCCGGGAAGGTTCAGCAGCCAAAAACTTAAAAGCCATTTTACCTGCTGTAACAATGGCGAATGCGCGGCGTTTTGCTTTTTGTACGGATGATAAGCATTTGGATGAACTGATGGAGCAGGGAAGCATTAACTACGCAGTGGCACTGGCGATTGCGGAAGGAATGGATCCATTACTGGCGATTCAGATTGCATCATTAAATGCCGCTGAATGTTATCGTCTGAAAAATAAAGGCGCGGTTGCTACAGGCTATGATGCAGATTTTATAGTTGTTGAGGATTTGCAGACGATGAAAGCACTGGCTGTATGGAAAAATGGAAGAAAAGTTGCGGAAAATGGAGAAATGCTTTCACTAATTCCGGAAAAATCTACTGTGGAAACATCCATTTTACAGTCGATGCATTTACCAGAGTTGACAGTTGAAGATTTACGCTTGCCGTTTACAGGAAATCGGGCAAATATAATGAAAATTGTACCAAATCAGCTCATTACAAAGCGGGTTGAGATGGAAGTCGACGTAGCAAATGGACATTTTGTATCATCGATCGAAAAGGATTTATTGAAGCTGGCAGTTGTGGAGCGTCATCACCACATTGGGACAAAGGCAGTCGCAATCGTACAAGGTATTGGTATTCAAAGCGGCGCTGTAGCGACAACGATTTCCCATGATTCACATAATGCGATTGCCGTAGGAACAAATGATGAAGATATGTTAATTGCACTTAAGGCACTTCAAAAAATTCAAGGCGGGTTAGTCGTAGTAAATGAAGGAGAAGTGATTGCTTCGCTCAGTCTGCCAATCGCAGGTCTTATGACAGATGCTCCTGCTGAACAGGCGAAGAAAGAGCTGGAGAAATTACATGAAGGTCTGCATACCATTCATCCTACACTTGACTATCATCTATTTCTGACTTTATCATTTCTCGCATTGCCCGTTATTCCAGATATTAAGCTTACAGATACAGGATTGTTTGATGTAACAAAATTTCAGCATATTCCCGTTGAAGTTATAACTGCTGATGAATAGCTTTCTATTTTAGATTTTTTCATTAAATATTCTATGAAGGAGCATGCAATATGGAGCAAGTCATTGTTATGATTCCAGCGCTAAACCCTTTACCGGCTCTTCTGCAGTTTGTCAGAAAACTGAATGCATTGCCGATTGCCAATATTATTGTCATTAATGATGGCAGTGAAGAAAAATACAACGGTCTGTTTGAACAATTACAGCAAGAAGGTTGCGAAGTATTAACACATGACAAAAACCTGGGGAAAGGCCGTGCACTTAAAACAGGGATGGAGTATATACTGAAATCCAGATTGCAGACAAAGGGGATTATTACAGTAGGAGCGCATGGTCAGCATTCGGTATTGGATGTGGAACAGGTATTGTCGAGTACGAAAATCTTTTCTGATGGGATTATACTAGGTATTCGCGATTTCAAAGATTCAGACTACCCGCTCATTAGTAAACTGCAAAACCGTGCCTACTCGATGGTGTTTGAACTGTTTATCCGTAAACGTTTGCTCGACATCCAAACAGGATTACGTTACATTCCAAGAGGACATCTGCCATGGCTTTGTAAAGTGAAGGGAGAGTCTTATCACTATGACACGAACATGCTGATTGAGGCGATAAGACGAAAAGTTCCTGTCTACGAGGTGCCGATTGGTCATGCAAAGCTCCGGAAAAATTCAATTATTTATTATGATGAAGTATTGAACCCGACTAAAATACTCCAGCAACTTTGGTCAAATTTCCTACATAAAAGGCAAAATACGAAATGAATCTTTTCTTATTGCGAAAACGTATAGGATTACGAGTCGCATATTTGAGGAATAATAAAATAATAGCAAGGAAAGGAGCATTCGTATGAGCGAACAATATAACTTCGAAAAAATGATTGAAGGCCAAGACCAACATTATTCAGATAAAAAGTTTCTGCATAAAATGAAAAAATTTGGTGGCGGGTTAGGCTATAAAGCGATGCAGGCAGCTGCTACACTTTACGTCGCCCTGCGTAGTCCGGAAATGCCTAAATCGAACAAACTCATTGTTTTAGGAGCGCTGGGGTACTTCATTTTGCCATTGGATTTAGTTGTCGATTTCCTTCCTTTATTCGGTTTAACCGATGATGCTTTTATCATTTTAACTGCACTGGGAAAAGTGTATTTATCAATTACAGATGAGATGAAGGATGAGGCAAAAGGGTTAATCGATTCTAAGCTTGGAAGTCAGGAAGACGTAGTGTAATAAAGGATAAAATCCCCTTTAAGCAAATGATGCTAAAGGGGATTTTTCTATGTCTACTTAACGGGATGGGCTCCGTTCAATTCACGTAAGCCACGATTGAAAATAGCTTCAATCGGCTTCTCCTCGCATAACTTTAACGTTATATTCGGGTGTGTTGTTTGGAACTGTGTAGTTATTAATTCAACGAGCGCAGGATTATTTTTTAAAATCCCGCCATTTAAAAACAGTGTATGGGCTTTATTTGCATAACCCGCATTTTTTAATGTCGTTGCTGCCAATAAAACAAGTTCATCCGCTGCTTTTTGCATAATTTTCTGTGCAACGGCATCACCCATTTCAACCGCCTGTTGCAAATAAGAACTGAAGCTGGCCAATCGGGAATTTGTATAATCTGCTGAGTAAATGAGATTGAACAATTCATCTGTGCTGATAACATGGTGACCTGCTAAAACAAGATCTGTTAATATGGTCGGCTTGTTGCGACCATCAGCAGCGCGGAAAATCGATTTCGCAATATGTTTTCCAATCCAGTAACCGCTTCCTTCATCACCAATCCGGTGTCCCCAGCCGCCACCACGGCTGATCTTATTATTCATAAGACTATAGCAAATAGCCCCTGTACCTGAAATAAGCAGGCTTATATCAGTCTTCCCAAGACCTTTTAACGTTGCTTCAACATCATTTTCTATTAAAATTTGACCGAATGTAAAAGGGGAGCGGGCGATACTTCCTTCAATAATTTCCTCGATAATCTTTTTATCCTGGTCTGTATCAATGCCGGAAAGTGCGAAGATTGCTACATCAATAAACAGGCTCGGTAAATGGGCTGCCGCACTCCTGAGCAGGCCGGTAAATACATGTTGGACATGTTCAATTCCAACAGCCTGGTAATTCGAGCCTGTGGAAGTTGCGGTAAATAGTTCACGACCATCTATAGAACGAATGCTCATTACTGTTTTTGATGCACCACCATCAACGGCTAATACATAACGATTACTCATGTTCCGTCCACCCCTTTAAAATTTGTTCCAATCGATTTTCGGCTTTTAAAATTGCCTCTGTCTTTTCTCTCAGCCAACTTTCAAGGTGGGCCGTATCATCTTCTGCCTGTTTTAGCGATTTTCGCATTGTTGCAGGCGCAGGCCCTCCCTTTAATGTACGTATATTAACGAAGTACTCTGGCTGGATCGCCTGGTAAAAGGCAATCTCATTAATTTGAAGCGGCTTTCCTGTAACTTCTAAGCATTTCTCGTTGGCCAATTTCCATGTCAGGCTTGCGAGCGATTCTTTATTATTTGCCATCAGTTCCCGCACACATAGGCTGACAATTTTATGTGACTGGCGGAATGAAATGCCTTCGGAGCGTACGAGAGAATCGGCAAGCTCTGTTACATTGGCAAAGCTGTTTTGCGCACGTTTCAGCAAGTTTTCCTTATTCACATCCATCGTAAGGACCATCCCGGCAAATAGCTTATAAATTCCGACTAAACGGTCGATTGCCCGCCATAAATACGGTTGCATATCGTCTTCTGTATCGACAATATCCCCAAATGGTGTATTGTGGACCATCTGTAGAACTGTTGCCGCATCCCCGACAACCGATGAGAGCAGTGAACGTGTATGCTCGATTGAAACAGGGTTGCGCTTTTGAGGCATGATGGAACTGATCTGCACATAAGGACTGGCAAGCTTAAAAGCATTGAATTCCTGTGTTGCCCATAGTAAAAAGTCCTGCGATGTGCGCCCTAAATTGAGGGCAGCAAGCTGTACGATGCTAGCGGCTTCCGCGATATAGTCAGCACCGGCAACGGCATCCCAAGCATTTTCGATTAAGTCATCAAAGGCAAGCAATTCCTGCATTCGTTCACGGCTAATCGGGAACCCTGTAGTTGTCAAAGCCGCCGCGCCCATACTGCTGCGGTTAATCGTATTGTATGCGGCCTGCATTCGTTTATAGTCCCTGGTGAGCTGATCAATGACAGCCTTTAAATAATGGGCAAAGGTTGTCGGCTGTGCCTGCTGTGTATGTGTATAGCCAATCATGATCGTCTCTACATGCTCTTCGGCAAAGACGAGTAGCGATTGACGTAGATTCAAAAGTTCCTGCATGAGCGTAAGCATCTTTTTACGTAGTGTCATGCGGTAAATGGCGATTCCCATATCGTTTCTGCTGCGTCCAATATGTAAATTACCGGAAATATCGCCTCCGAGTTCGATTAGCTTGTTTTCAATGCGGAAAAACAAATCTTCAAATTGCGGGTTATAATCACGGGTTTTATAATATTCCAGATCAAGTTTTTGAATAGCTTGACCGATGCGACGGGCATTTTCTGGGGTAACCAATTCCTGTTCTTCAAGCATCTTTAAATGGGCAATATGAATTTGAAGCATCGCATCCAAAAAATGCTTGCGTGCCTCATCATAAGCGGGCTGTAAAACCATTTGACGATAACTATTGGAAGGAAATAAAATTCCTTCTTTTTCATTTATTAGATTGCGGTAATTCTGAAAGAACATGTTGAATGGGCCTCCAATCAAATGATAGAAACTGTTACCTGATACTCTCATTCTACAATTATTAGAAAATTTTATCAATTCAAATAAATAAAGTAAACTAACGGAAAAAACTAAAAAACAGCCGCCCTATAATTAGGACAGCTGCTGTGTTTGATCGATAACACGTACCTTTTTTGAAGCGAAATAGGATGGCAATACCATACCGAATAGTACAAGTACGATACCGAAAACTTGGAGAAGTGTTAAATTTTCATTTAATACAATGACTGATACTGTAATTGCTACAGGCAGCTCCATTGCACTCAAAATTGGTACAAGTGCACCACCGACTTTTGGCGCGGCAATCGAAAATAGTAAAATCGGCAAAATAATGCCGAAGAGCCCGAGTGCCAGGCCGAACTTCCATAGACCGCCTGTCAATTGGCCGTTCCATACAATTTCTGGCGATAAAAAGATACAAACGATGATCAGGGATACAACAGATAAAATAAATGTACGTCCGATCGTCGTCACACCTTCAACAGGCTGGGCGTTAAATTGCATAAAAGCAGCAAAAGTAAAGGCAGCGAGTAACCCTAGTGCCCATCCTTGCCAAGCGATTTGCGATAAATCTACATCAATTACACCGGCTGCAAAAATCGTACCTACAAATAAAAACACTAACGAAATTAATTCAATACGTGTTGGCAGGCGTCTTTTCAGGAAGCAGTCCATGAACAATCCAATCCATGTAAATTGGAACAGCATAACAACTGCCAATGATGCAGGTAAATAATTTAGTGAGTGCCCGTAAACAATACCTGTAATCGCTGTACATGTTCCGGCTAAAAGTAAAGTGATGGCACCTTTCTTTGAAAGCTTCGGTAATGTGCGTTGTGTTACAACAAAGAGCAAAAGTGCAAGTAAAAAACCAACGAAATATTGGCTCGTCACGGCTTCTGACGATGTATAGCCGTGCTGCATCGCAACTTTTACAATTGTTGATAATACTCCGTAACTACTAGCCGCTATTACAATTAATAGCGGGTAAATCCAGTTTTGTTTCATTTAGTGTTTCTTCCTATTCTAAAGCGACTTCACCATATGATGAAATGGCTCATTAATTATTGTCCAGCTTTCAATTGTACGATAGCCTATTTTTTCGTACAAGCGCCGTGCATCGTGTTTCTCTAGTTCCACATTTAGAGAAATTTTTTCGAAGCCAAGCTCCTTGCCTTTTTGCTCGGCAAATTGCAAAAGGAGCGTGCCGATACCAAGACCGCGCGCTTTTTTCGAGACACAAATGGTATCGATGTAATATTCATCCATATGTGCTTCGACATCCAATGTAGTCTGTATTCCTTTTTGGGCCAGCTGCTGTTCGAGCTTGCGATCAAGCTTGTACCCGAGACGGCCATCATAAAGCACGACAATCCCAACTATTTCACCTTGCTGTTCCGCTACAAATGTATTCAAATAGCTGTGTCGATTTGTCGTTTCTGTGACATACTGTTCTAAAGCAGCTAAAATCTGCGAAACTTCCTCTTCACCAGTCAAATTGTTTGCAATGTCTCCGATTGCATCATAAATTAAAGGTGCGACAGCTTTCGCGTCATTTCGAACTGCTTGTCGAATGGTAATGGTCATCATAATCAACTCCTTACCGAACAAAGTATAACAGAAAATAAATTCATTCGCGAAGAAAGCATTAGTTTCAGAATAGTATAAAGTTTTATAAATATATCTTTTCTATGGTAAATTAGTAAGAACATACAACGTCGGAGGTTAGACAATTAATGAGTCAAATAGACAAAGAATTCATCTTAGTTTATGGAGATGCATTCGTTGATTATATTGCAAATGATCAGACCAATACTTCATTTACGAAGTATTTAGGTGGCGCAACAATCAATGTTGCAGCAGGGATTAGTCGTATTGGGGCACCGTCAGCACTTATTACAATTACAGGCGATGACGAAACATCGGAATTTTGCCGTCAGGAGATTGCAAAAGAGGGTGTGAATCTTGATTTCGCTGTATTTGATGCGAAGAAGCGTGTAAGTGGTGTATATGTGCATTTAACTGAAAAATGTGAACGAGTATTTAAAGATTATGTCGATGAGACGCCGAATTTACAAGTAACACCTGAGCAGTTACAGGAAGAAGCATTCAAACGAGCTTCGATTTTAAATGTTTGTTCAGGAACGATGTTTGAAGAAACAGCATTAAAAACAACACGTGCCGCAGTGGATATGGCTAAGGAAAAGGGAGCGATAATCGCAATCGATGCGAATATTCGTCCGCTTCGTTGGGAATCTGAGGAAATCTGCCGTGAGACAATCTCTTCATTCTTTGAGGATGCAGATATTTTAAAGCTTACTGATGAGGAATTATATTTCCTGACAGAAACAACAACAATTGAAGAAGGCCTTCAAAAGTTGGATGAGCTGTTAGTACCAATCGTGCTGATTACAGTTGGAGCCGATGGAGCTTATGCGGTATTAAATGGTGAAGTTACACATGTTCCGGTTGAACGAGTTGTTCCGGTAGATACAACAGGCGCAGGTGATGCGTTTATGGCAGGCGTACTCCGCTATGTTCATTTCAATGGTTTACCTACAGTAAAAGAAGATTTAGTCAGCTGTGTCGCATTCGGCAACAAGCTGGGCGCAATGGCCGCAACTAAAGCCGGTGCATTAACGGCACTGCCAAGCTACGAGGAAATTAAGCATTTAATTAAATAAATTTTATATATAGCAAGCTGTCTCCGAAGTGGAGGCGGCTTTTTTCATTTAATGCAGTTGGGTGGTTATTAGAACAAGTAACAGGTTTATTGGAAGATGAAGAGATACGAGGCTTCATTTCGTGGTGAATAGAGGTAAAAGAACGGCATTTTGATTTTTATTAGAACAATGCCCCAGGTTATTAGAAAAAGTCGGAGCGATATTAGAAAATAGAGGGCGGATATTTGAACAATACGACCAGTTATTAGAACAATGAACGGTTATATTAGAAAATCCCACTTTTATTAGAACAAATAAAAATATATTAGAACTTCCCCCAATATATTAGAACATTTCACCCCGCAAATCCCACTTCCCCGACGAAACGTAACCATCAGTTGACAAAATCTCCTTTTTGAAAGAATTAGTCGCTATTAAACAGCCAACTTTCTTTTTATAATAAGTGTAAGAGGTGAGGGGGATGACCAATTTTCAATTTGCGGCCATTTTTGCAGAACGCCGCAAGCAACTGCAAGTGACACAAGAGGAAATTGCACGGCATGTCGGAGTATCAAGGGCAGCTGTTTCAAAGTGGGAGAAAGGGCAAAGCTATCCGGATATCGCACTTTTGCCGAAGCTTGCAACATTTTTCAACATTTCAATTGATGCACTGCTCGGTTATGAGCCGCAATTGACGGATGAACGAATTTTAAAAATGTATGCGGAATTAGCAAAGCGCTTTTCAAAGGAACCATTTGCTGAAGTGGATACAGCAATTGATCAACTCATAGAAGAATATTATAGTTGCTTCCCGTTTTTACTGAAGATGGCGCAGCTTTACGTCAATTACTTTAATCTCGCACAAGAAAAGGAAGTCGTTGCTGATAAAATCCAGGATCTTTGTAAACGTGTGAAGGAGTTCAGTGGAGATTACCGGCTGAATAACGAAGCGAATTTACTTGAGGCATATACGTATATATTAAAAGGGGAACCTCAGCATGTGCTCGAATTATTAGGGGAGAATGCTGTAGTTCAGCTTGGTACTGAACAGCTTATCGCTACGGCACAAACGATGCTGGGCAATATAGAAAAGGCGAAGGAAATTCACCAGGTCAACATGTACCAGCATTTGCTGTATATGATTACGAATGCGAATGAAGCACTTGGATTGGAAATAGGAAATGTATCTTATTTTGAACAGTCGGTCAGCCGGATTGAAACAATAATAGACACTTTTCATTTAAATAAACTGAATATACACAACACACTGCTGTTTTATATAAAGGCAGCGAGCGGATATGCAACACAAAATAATATAGAAGAAGCAATTCGCTGTATTGAGCGCTATGTAAAAATTTGTACGCAAATCAAATTTCCATTTCAAATTACAGGGGATGATTATTTCTACTTGCTGGATGGCTGGATCGCAAAGGAAGTTATGCTGAGTACACAATCACCACGGGATGAGGAATCGATCAAAAAATCCATTTATGAAGGTATTGCTGATAATCCGATGTTGGCAAATGTGCAAAACGATATGCGCTATAAAAGTTTACTGGTCAATTTAAAACATCATTTAAAAATTTAAGGGGGATTTATAATGGATCAATTATCGAATATTCCTTGGGGACTCATTGCGCCATTATTAGTATTGCAATTGGTGCTTGGGGCGGTTGCCATAGTGGATATTGTACGCAGTTATGAGACGCGCGGCCCGAAATGGGTATGGGTGCTCGTATCATTGTTTGTTAATACTCTTGGACCGATCGCCTACTTTCTGTTCGGACGGAAAAGCCAATGATCTGTATTGAAGTGAATGGCCTCACAAAGCAATTTGGTGCAAAAAAAGTAGTGGATGACTTATCGTTCACTTTGCCGATGCATACGTCTACAGCGCTGATCGGTCCGAATGGCGCAGGGAAAACGACGGCACTTTCGATGCTTTCCAATATACTGGAGCCGACAAGCGGCAAGATCATTATGCCGGGTGTAAAGGATATACGCAGTGCAATCGGCTTTTTACCGCAATATCCCCAGTACTATTCTTGGCTGACTGCACTTGAATATATGGAGATGGTAGCCAATTTAAACGGGCTTGAAAAGCGTTCATTAAAAAAAGAATGCAAAAAGATGCTGGAATTTGTAGGTTTGCAGGAAGCGATGAATAAAAAGACCGAAACGTTTTCAGGAGGAATGAAGCAGCGCTTAGGTATTGCCCAGGCAATAGTTCATAAACCAAAGCTCCTGTTGCTGGATGAACCGGTATCGGCACTTGATCCGGTTGGACGTCGGGAAGTGATGAACTTATTGAAAGAAGTGCAGCAACAGACGACGATTTTGTATTCAACGCATATTTTAAACGATGCTGAGGAAATGACCGATCAGCTGCTGTTTTTACGGGACGGTAAACTTGTTGAGCAAGGGTCACTGACAGAGGTGAAGCAAAAGTTTGAGGAACCACGTTATAAAATAACGTTCACAAATGCGGAAGAGGCGCGACAATTTGCGGGTCAGGCTACATTAAGAGCTGTTGCTAACGGAATAGCGGCATATGTGGAAATCTTAGACGGACGCCCTTCGATGCAACAGTTGCTTCAGCAGTTGGCGGCATCACCATATGAAGTTGTAAAAGTGGAGCGGGAAACGGCAAGCCTGGAAGAAATCTTTATGAAGGTGGTGGGGAAACATGCAGCAATTTAAAGCATTACTTTTAAAAGAATGGCGTGAAAGTGTTCGCAGCTTTAAAATTTTATGGATTCCGCTCGTTTTTGTATTGCTCGGTATTAGTGACCCGCTCATGAATTACTTTATGGAAGATATTTTGCAGGCGGTCGGCAATATGCCTGATGGATTTATGATGACAATGCCTGAATTTCAGCCGGCTGATTTGCTTATTGCATCAACTGGTCAATTTCAGACAATTGGACTGCTCGTATTGATTACTGCCTATATCGGGTCCGTAAGCCGGGAGCGCCAAAATGGTACTGCGACCCTTCTCTATGTACGTCCGATGTCTTTTACGGCATTATTTTTCAGTAAATGGATTGTTTCAAGCACAATTGCAATCATCAGTGCAATCGCTGGCTATGCGGGGAGCATGTATTATACGGCACTGCTTTACGGGACAGTTGATATAGCGAAGTTTTTGGCGATGCTCGGTACGTATTGTATTTGGTTATTATTTGTTATGGCACTAACTGTTGCGATGAGTGCAGCATTCCAAACATCGGTCGCTGCTGCTGTTACAATTATTCTCATTCCAGTCGGTCTGCTTGTTGACACATTAATCGGCAGCTTTTGGAGTATTACACCTTGGAAGCTCGCAAAATACGGAACAGGCCTTCTTACAGACAATGTATTAATGGAAAATTATTGGTATACTTTATTCGTTGTCCTCATCCTAATTGTTGTCATAGTGGGAATCGGTATTAAGATGAGCAAGAAGAATATTCGTTATTTAAAAGTATAAATAGTAAGCAGAAATCATTTTCCTTTAATTGATTTCTGCTTTTTTGTATTAACTTCCAGGAAAATAAGGAATATAATGAGAGTTAATTGTCTTTTTCAAATTTATGAAGGTGGACTAGCATTTTTTATACTGATATAGAGCGATCCATTTTCTAAAATTTGCGCATAATAAACGTTATCGATCTCGTAGATATTTTTCTTTGCTAATTTTTTTCTGAGCCAGTCTTCAGTAAGCTGAAGCTCCGTTAAGTTTTTTTGAATAATTTTCCCGTCCGAAATCAATTCCAGAGGAAAGTATTGCGGGGCAGGGGCAGACACTGATACGTCTTCTTTTGTTGCTGTCCGGGCAAGCGGCTTTTTCAGGACACTCAGTTCTCCGTTTGTTTCAAAAACAGCATAAAGTACTTCGTCAAATGAGAAAATACTCTGTTCACGCAACAGCATAGCAAGTTCGTCTGGATGAAGCCGCGCCTTTCTCAATTCATTATTTAAAATGACACCGTTTTGAATGACAATCGATGGTTTATCGTCAAAAAGGACACGTGCTTTTTGTGATCTGAATGAAATATAACTAACGGCTATTGTTAATCCAGCCCACACTACTAAAGATACCATGCCGTCTAAAAAAGGGGTTTCCACTTGAGTCGAGACTTCGGCAGCAATCGAACCAAATGTGATACCCGTTACATAGTGGAAGAAAGTGAGCTGACTCACTTGCTTTTTACCGATAATCCGGGCGAGTATTAAAATTGCGAAAAATGCACAGCTTGCACGTAAAATCATTTCGCCAAGGTTCAGTTCTATAATAATCCCTCCTTTTAAAGGGTAGTATGAATAATAAGCGATAAACTATGCACCCTTAACACATTCGATACGAGAGGTGAAATTGAGGGGAAATTATATAATTAAAAAATTGTGCGAAATGTTATTGAACTAGCAGAAAGAATGTGAAAAAATGTCGACTACAACAGTAAAACAATCAAACCCTGTCTACCCAATTATGGTCTCAATAGGGATATGTCACTTAATTAATGATACGATGCAGGCAGTTATACCGGCAATGTTCCCATTATTGGAGCGGGACTTAGGATTAACGTTTACGCAGCTTGGTATGATTTCATTTGTTCTTAACATGGTTGCCAGTCTGCTACAGCCGGCCGTCGGATTTATGACAGATAAGAAGCCATTTCCGTATGCACTCCCGCTTGGAATGGTGAGCTCGTTTATCGGGCTGACAATGCTCATATTAGCGGGCGAATACTGGATGATTTTAGTGTCGGTCCTATTCTTGGGACTTGGTTCAGCCATTTTCCACCCGGAAGGTTCACGCGTATCGTTTATGGCTGCGGGTAATAAGCGCGGCTTAGCTCAGTCTATTTATCAGGTGGGGGGCAATAGCGGACAGGCATTAGCCCCATTGCTAAGCGCATTTATCATTTTGCCATTCGGGATGTACGGCGTTTCCGTTATTCTTATTTTTACAGCGATCGGTATCTTTTTATTAACGAAAATATCGATGTGGTATAAACGTCAGCTCGAAGCGGAAAAGAAATCAAAAATCAAAAAAATGCTGATTTCGTCCTTGCCGCCTTTAACGAAAAAGCAAGTTGGGATGGCTTTACTCGTGCTGCTGTTCATTATATTTGCCCGTTCGTTTTACGTTACGAATATAACAAGTTTCTATGTCTTTTATTTATCGGAACAATATGGGATGAGTGTTGAGCGCGGTCAGCTGTTTATCTTTATCTTCATGGCAGTTGGGGTTGTAGGTACATTTTTTGGTGGTCCATTGTCAGATCGCTTCGGTCGGAAAAATGTTATATTGCTGTCGGTGATCGCACCGATTCCGTTCTGCTTGGCACTACCGTTTGTTCCGTTGCCTGCTGTAATCGTTTTACTCATTATTATCGGATTGCTGATTATGGTTAGCTTTACAGTGACGGTAGTGTATGCACAGGAACTTGTCCCATCGAAAATCGGTACAATGGCCGGTTTAACAGTCGGTGTAGCATTTGGGATGGGGGCAATTGGCTCGGTTGTTATCGGAATCCTTATCGATAAGATGGGCATTCACTTTACAATGAATGCCATATCGGTACTGACATTATTGTTACTCGTAGCATTTTTCCTGCCGCGTGATCGAGTAGGGGAATAGGAAAATAAAAGAACTACGGACTCTAATGTCCGAAGTTCTTTTTTAATAATCCTCCACCAAAATATAAGTCATTCTCACCGGTCCATGCACGCCGACGACTAAGTTCATTTCGATATCTGCAGAGTTACTTGGTCCTGTAATGAAATTAATACAGGACGATACATGTGACTGCTCTCGTAAAAACTGGGCAGCTTGTGTCATACGGGGAACGATGCTCCTTTTCGGTATAATGGCAATCGAATTTTCAGGCAAAAATGAAAGCGTTCGGCCAACTTCCGGTGACGCCTGAAGCATAATTGTGCCGGACTCCGCTAATGTCACGTCGCTGATTACGACACCGACATTTGCCTGTTCAGCAAAGTCGATATTTTGTTTACCGTTAGCAGCTTGCCACTTTAAATGTTCGTATTGTTCAAAAACCGATAACACATTCAATACTCCATAACGCGGATCATTGGTGTAAATTACACGCCCGCCACCATAGTCTGCAATTGTTTCATTTAATATTTCAGGCAACTGCTGCTGTGTGCATTTTTTCAATGTAGTGTGGATATTCAAGCATTGTTCTCTCAACACTTCGATAAGTTCTTCCATCGAAGCATCCTTTAATACTTCGTGTTGAGGGAGGTGCTTCCAGTTTCGCTCCGGTTTTGTTAAAGAAGGGGCGGACCTGCCAAGACGAGCAGCCACTGTTTGTAAAAAGGATTCTCGATTTTGGATCATTTGGATTTGCCTCCTTTGTTATGCTGCTCAAACCAGTCACGAAAACGTTCTTTTTGCACAGAGGGAAAATCACGATACGCTGTCCAGTTTTTCAGAGGACCAGGACCATTTGTAATTTTCTCGTTTTTCGTGAACGGCTTCATAACGGTTGAAGCTACTTTAGTGCCTAACTGATAGATTGATTGCGAAGAAGTGCCCATTCCAAATGCCTGCATTAACAAACTTTCACTTATCGGGGCACGGCCTTCCCGTTCAACGATTACTTCCCGATGCTTATGAAGCAATTGGTGCAACGGAATTTTCACTGGGCATACATCCGTGCATGCGCCACATAAAGTAGAGGCGTAAGGCAGCTCTTTATAATCATCATAGCCACCCAATAAGGGGGATAATACGGCACCAATCGGACCTGAGTAAATAGATCCGTACGTATGTCCACCGACATGGCGGTAAACAGGGCACGTATTAATACATGCAGCACAGCGAATGCACTGTAAAATTGACTGGAATTCTCCGCCTAAAATCGAGGAACGTCCATTGTCTACAATAACTAAATGGAATTCTTCGGGACCATCGACTTCGAGCGCTTCTTTTGTGCCTGTAAGCACGGTTATATAGCTCGTCAACTTCTGGCCAACCGCGCTGCGTGTCAGCATGCCGACAAGAACTTCCATTTCTTCAAATGTAGGAACTAAACGCTCCATTCCCATGACGGAAATTTGTGTTTTCGGCAAGGCTGTTACTAAATCCGCATTTCCTTCATTAGTTACTAAACAAACAGAACCTGTTTCGGCAACTGCAAAATTGCATCCTGTAATACCAATATCCGCTGTTAAGTAATGATCACGTAAAACTTTGCGGGCATGCAGTGCTAGTTCCTCTGGTTGGGAGGAAGCCGTATAGCCAATTTTTTGTTCAAATACTTCCCGAATCTGATCTTTATTTTTATGAAGTGCCGGTGTCACGATATGAGAAGGCGGGTCATGGTCATCTAGCTGTAAAATATATTCGCCTAAATCAGTTTCAATAACTTCACATCCGATTTGTTCCAAGCGTGAGTTTAAATTGATTTCTTCGGTTACCATCGATTTTGCTTTCACTATTTTCTTGGCATTTTTTTGTTTGGCAATTGTTGAAATGTATTCAGTAGCTTCTTCAGCAGTTTGTGCAAAAAATACATGGCCGCCTCGCGCTTCGACGTTTGTACTCAATTCATATAAATAGTAATCGAGATTTTCCAGTACATGCTGCCGGATTTCTTCTCCATGATTGCGCCATTCTTCCCAGTTTAAAGAATCTACAGCGGCGCTTCGTCTCGTTTGAAAACGGTGCTGTGCGCCGGCTACGGCACCACGCATAAAATCATTTTCCAAGTTGGACGAAAGGCGTTCATTAAATTTTTGCTGACTGATTTTCATCGCCATTTGATACACATCCTCCTCTCTATTAACGGCTATTCAATATTTCTGCGATATGCATTGTTTTTATGTCAATGTTTTTCCGGTCAATCCGTCCGCCGATATTCATAAGACAGCCTGCATCAGCCCCGATTAAGTAGTGGACAGCAATCTGCTCAGCAGAAGCAATCTTTTCATCTACCATTTGTTCAGATATTTGGCCCATTTTAATAGAAAATGTCCCGCCAAAACCGCAGCAATTTTCTTTTAAAGGCATTTCCAGCAATTCAAGGCCTTCTACATGCTGGAGCAATGTGAGGGGAGCTTTCTGTACTTTCAATAAGCGCGTCATATGACAGGAAGGGTGATAAGTAGCCGTTCCGTTTAGTTTTGCTCCGACATTTTCAATTTTAAGTACATCGACAATAAATTGTGTCAGTTCATATGTTTTGTCTGCGATTCGTTGTGCTTTTTCATGCCAAAGCGGCTCATCTTTAAAAATATGAACATATTCTTTTAGCATGTAAGCACAAGAACCTGATGGACAGACGATGACTTCTGCGTCTTCAAATACTTGAATTGTATTTTTCATCGTTTCTTTAGAGGCTTTTACATAGCCACTATTATAGGCTGGTTGACCGCAACAAGTTTGGCCTTTTGGAAAGCTTACTGTACAACCTAAGCGTTCCAACAACTCAACCGTGTTTTTCCCGATATTACTTTGAACCATATCGACTAAACATGTAGCGAATAATGATACATTCATCCAATCCCCCCTGTTCCATTAAATTTACAACTTTCTGATAATTAAGTCAACAGGTCATCTGATGACTTTGTAAATTAGTATTTAAAGAGAATTATATTGAATTAAAACATTATTTGTCGAAAAGTAATGATTCGACTGTTTCAAGATGTTTTGCCATCGCTTGTTTAGCTTGTACATCATCTGCATTTACTAAAGCGCTATAAATAGCGGTATGTTCCTCATGCAAATTGTATAAAGCCGCATGATCTGTAGTGGATAAAATGGAACGGGTATGCTGGATTTGCTGTGCAATCGGCTTTGAAACACTTTGTAGCATCGAAACGAGTAAAGGGTTGTCCGCTGCTTCAGCAATGATTGCATGAAAGCGCATATCGGCGTTACTGCTTGTCTCAGGATCGATCAAGGCATCGTTCATTTTGATGAGCGCTTCTTTTAATTGTTCAAGGTGACGAGCCGTTCTGCGCTTTGCGGCATTTTCAATTAAACCTAATTCTAGAATTTTTCGTACTTCAAATATTTGTTGTAAATCCTGCTGTGAAAAGGAGGCATATGTAGGAATGTTCAATGAAATATCCTGGGCCGTTACTTTGCGGATATAAGTTCCTTCTCCTTGGCGGATTTCGATAATACCGCGAGCCTGAAGAGCTGTTAAAGCTTCACGAATAGCAGAGCGGCCAACTTCAAAATTTTTTGCAAGCTGTTCAACAGAATCCAGTTTATCGCCAGGTGAAATATCCCCGTTCGTAATTTTTTGTTCTATAATAGCGGCTATTTGTTCATATAGTTTTTTTGTTTTAGGCACTTCAAATTTCATATTAATAATCCTTCCTATTTATAAATTCTAAAAAAAGCTGCTCCAATAACTTGGAAACAGCTTTCGTATTAAGGTTTTAGTGATGTAAAGCGATCTTTAGGGAGAATTTCAGGGTTGTTAACAGTACCTTCTGTTATATCAGCTTCTAAAAGCTTCCCGTTATAATTAAACTTGAATATACCATTATCGAAGTCTGTCCCAATTTCCTTAAAGAAAATTCCTTCAAGTGCCACAATTTTAGGGCATGTAAACACGACTTTATAATAATCATTTTCCTGGATTATATAAGCACGAACACCTTTTTCGTATACATCGATCAGTTCATCCTCAGAAGGACGCTTTACCGATACTATATGAAAATCGACGAATGGTACTTCTTTTAAGAGAACATTCAAGAAAGAACCTTTTGTGATTTCCTCCCAGCGGCTTTGGGCACTCTGACCCACGATGATTTGGGTAATGTTAAAGTCCATTGCAATTTCTGTAATGACTTTATGGAATGGACGCTTTTCATTATCCTTAATAATAAACTGTTCTACTTCCAACTCATCAGTCAGTTCTTTCCACTGCTCGATATAGCCGGATTTTTCCGCATCAAATGCATCAATTGGCTTTGAATCAACAGTCAACACATATAATGGGCAGTCAAGTAATGTAGCAAGCTTGTGTCCTCGGCGAATTAAACGCTCACCATTTTGTCCGTAATATACACAAACCAAAATACTTTCGTCTAATCGGCCTTTAACATGTTTCATTTTAGTTCGCACCTCTTTTTCTTATCCTATAATAATGAATTAAATCCGAATATATTTTGAGAAACTAAGCATAATTGAGATAAAACGAAGGCTATTACAGTGCAATGCACTCATCATTATTGTATACTTATTTCTATGATGCATATTTATATTCAGTAAATTTTATGTTATATTTTTGCTTTTGTAATTTTTATTAAATTACTGTTGTTGGAAAATATATTCCCCATATGCCACATTATTATGAAGATAGTTATATAGATAGTCAAGTGTGATTGTTCGAATGCCGAACTTTACATATTTTTATTGGCTCACTCGGTTAGGAGGTTATCGCTTTTGGTTGTTGCTTTTTCGATTATGCTCCCATTTCTTGTTGCAGCATTAATCCCATTAATATACAGGAAATTTAAGAATATCCATTTAGGTTGGTTCGTTTTACTTGTTCCTGTTGCTTTATTTTCGCTTTTAGCTACATATATCCCTCGAATTGCCAATGGTGAAGTATTCATTAGGACATTTGAGTGGATCCCCACTTTCGGTATTAATATTACTACTTATTTAGACGGCTTGAGTATGATTTTTAGCTTACTCATTACTGGGGTAGGCAGTTTAGTAATACTTTACTCAATTTTCTATTTATCAACGAAAGAATCATTACACCATTTCTATTGCTACTTACTATTATTTATGGGCGCGATGTTAGGCGTCGTCTTTTCAGATAACTTAATGGTGCTTTATGTATTTTGGGAATTAACGAGTGTATCGTCATTCCTATTAATCGCATTTTGGCATCATCGTAAAGCATCTCGTGCAGGCGCACGAAAAGCAATGACCATTACGGTTTCTGGTGGTGTTGCGATGCTGGCTGGTTTTTTAATGTTATATGTTGCATCAGGAACGTTTAGTATTCGCGAAATTATTGCGAATTTGGATGTCGTTCAATCGAGCGTTTATTTTGTACCGGCAATGTGTCTTGTACTTTTAGGTGCGTTTACGAAGTCGGCACAGTTCCCGTTCCATATTTGGTTGCAGGATGCAATGGAGGCACCGACACCTGTTTCCGCTTATTTACACTCTGCAACGATGGTAAAAGCGGGTATTTACTTAGTAGCTCGTACAACACCGATTTTTGGCGGGCACGAGGTATGGTTTTGGGCAGTGAGCGGGGTAGGTCTTCTTACATTATTCTGGGGCTCCTTCAATGCGGTCCGCCAGTATGATTTAAAGGCATTGCTAGCATACTCCACAATTAGTCAGCTTGGACTGATTATGTCTTTATTCGGTCTTGGTTCAGCAGCACTGCATTTTGGTTATTCAACACAGTCGGTAATTTATACGCAGGCTACATTTGCTGCATTATTCCATTTAATCAACCACTCGACATTTAAAGGCGCGCTCTTTATGATGGTCGGAATAGTCGACCATGAAGTAGGAACACGCGATATTCGTCGATTAGGCGGATTGATGTCGTTAATGCCGTTTACATTCACGATTGCTGTAATCGGAAGTGCCTCAATGGCAGGGTTACCACCATTCAATGGCTTTTTAAGTAAGGAAATGTTCTTTACAGCTACATTAAAAATTACACAGCTTGATATTTTCTCACTTGATAGCATCGGTCTTATATTCCCGATTATCGCTTGGGTGGCCAGTGTATTTACGTTTATTTACTGTGTCATTATCGTTATGCGTACATTCTTCGGGAAAATACAGCCGGATCGTTTGGAAAAGCCGCCACATGAAGCGCCGTTTGGTATGTTAATTTCACCATTTATTTTAGTTGCCTTCGTGATTGGAATTTTTATATTCCCGAATGTTTTGGGACATTATATTTTAAGTCCGGCGATGGCAAGCATTTACCCAATGTTCCCATCTGTAGAGGAAATGACGCCTCATATCGCAGCATGGCATGGTTATATAAATACGGAACTTATTATGACGTTTGGTGTCATTGTTGTAGGGGTTTTCTTATACCGTACATTAAAAAAATGGCGTCCTGTCTATCTGTGGATACCGCAAAGCTTTACGCTAAATGCGATTTATGAACGTGTGATTAATTCAAGTGAGAGTGTATCAGGACGTGTAACAAACCGTTATATGAACGGTAATTTAACGTATTATTTCGTTTATATCTATGTATTTTTTGTAACGCTACTGGCAGGGTATATGATTTATGCGGACGTATTCAGCTGGAATCCTTCGAAAGACTCGGTGATTGAGCCATATGAATTAGTTCTTGTATTCGTTATGATTGCGGCTGCAATTGCGATTATTTTTGCAAAGCAGCGTATTACAGTCGTGCTGTTGAATGGAGTACTCGGGTATTCTGTTGCCTTTTTCTTCGTAGTATTTAGAGCTCCTGATTTGGCGCTGACGCAGCTTGTCGTTGAATCGGTTACAACAGCACTGTTTTTACTATCATTTAAATATTTACCGAAGCTTAAAAATGAGTATATTTCGAAAAGCTGGCGTTTTGCAAAGGTGACAATTTCGGTTGCGGTCGGTGCAACCGTGACACTGATTGGATTAGCTGTAATGAATTACGATCGTTTTGAACCAATCTCGAAATACTTTGAGGACTCGTATGATCTGGCAGGCGGGAAAAATATCGTCAACACGATATTAGGCGATTTCCGTGCATTTGATACGATGCTTGAAGTAGTTGTACTTTTCATTGCAGGTCTTGGCGTCTACACACTTATTAAGCTTAAGGCGAAAAAGGGGGATGGAGACGTTGAAAGTAAATGATGTTATTTTAAAATCAGTTGTACGAGGCGTTGTTTTCATCGTCTTTACGCTTGGGATGTATTTATTTTTTGCAGGACATAATGCTCCAGGCGGAGGATTCATCGGCGGGTTAGTGCTTGGCTCGGGGATTGTCCTGTTATATTTGACGTACGATATTGAAACTGTGCATAAGGGGATGCCGTTCGACTTTAAAAAAGTGGCGGCAATCGGTGTATTGCTGGCGACCGGTTCGGCCATTGCCTCGATTTTCTTTGACGTACCATTTTTAACACAGACAGCTGGCTATTATAATCTCCCGTTAATAGGAGAAAAGCATTTGTCCACTGTTACGATTTTTGAAGCAGGTGTCGCATTGACGGTTGTCGGTACACTCGTAACGATTATTTTAAATATAAGTGAGGATGATTAGTATGGAATCATTAATGATTGTACTTGTCGGCATTCTAGTCGCAGTCGCTACTTATTTAATCCTCTCTCGTAGTGTCATACGTGTGATTGTCGGCACCGCCATTTTATCTCATGCCGTTCATTTATTGTTATTGACGGTCGGCGGGTTAAAAAAAGGGAGTGTGCCGCTATTAGGTCAGGCGGCTGCACCATATACCGACGCTTTGCCACAAGCGTTGATTTTAACAGCAATCGTTATTAGTTTTGCTGTTACGGCCTTTTTACTCGTACTGGCTTATCGAATGTATTTAATGAACGGAACCGATGATCTAGGGGAACTTGGAGGGTCATCAGATGAATAATATAATTGTTTTACCAATGATCGTGCCGATTATAACGGCCGCATTGTTAGTATTTTTAAATAATAATATTAAACTTCAGCGGGTAGTAAGTTTAGTAACAATGATTTTCGTAGTGGGGACTTCTGTTGTCCTGCTGCAGCTTATTCAGACAGAAGGTATTATGCGTATAGACTTTAGTGGCTGGGCACCGCCGTTCGGTATTTTATTTGTTGCCGATTCATTTTCGGTACTCCTTGTTTTAACGGCAAGTCTTGTTACGATGTTCTGTTTAATTTATGCCTTTTCCACAATCGGCGAGCGTCATGAAAAAATGTACTTCTATCCGTTTGTATTATTCTTACTAGCAGGTGTAAACGGATCGTTTTTAACAGGCGATATTTTCAATTTATTCGTTTGTTTTGAAGTAATGCTTCTTGCGTCATACGTCCTTGTTGCTCTTGGCGGTGGAAAGATACAGCTGCGCGAGTCAATCAAGTATGTGCTCATTAATGTTGTCGCATCCTGGATTTTCCTCGTTGCACTGGCATTCTTGTATGGAACGCTAAAGACACTTAATATGGCGCATATTGCACAGCGTGTTGCAGAAGCCGGTCAAGACCCGTTATTAACGGTTGTCGCACTT
The DNA here is from genome assembly GCF_900168685.1 of Solibacillus isronensis. Lineage (NCBI taxonomy): Bacteria > Bacillati > Bacillota > Bacilli > Caryophanales > Caryophanaceae > Solibacillus > Solibacillus isronensis. The sequence continues at coordinate 26,751 of NZ_FVZN01000005.1, forward strand.
GTTTTCCTAATTGTTTTTGCTTTAAAAGGAGGCTTGCTGCTGTTCTTTTGGCTGCCTGGTTCATACAGTGTGCCGCCAACAGCAGTACAGGCATTATTTGCGGCATTGTTAACAAAAGTCGGCATGTATGCATTGTTCCGTACGTTCACGCTCATGTTCCCGTTACAGCCGGAAATTACGCATACGGCTATCGGTGTGATGGCAGGGCTGACGATTATAGCGGGTTGTATGGGCGCATTTTCCGGACGAGATGTTCGGACAATTGCTACTTATAACGTCATCATTAGTGTTGGCTTTATACTGGTGGCACTTGCGATTGGAACAGAATCCGCAATGGCAGGAGCGGTCTATTATTTAATCCACGACATGCTCGGTAAGGCGTTACTGTTTTTACTTATTGGAACAATGGTGCTATTAACAGGGGAAATTGTCGTAAAAAATATGAATGGTTTAATTCGAATTTATCCATTGTTCGGCTGGCTGTTCTTTATTATGATGTGTGCACTTGTCGGAATTCCGCCGTTAAGCGGATTTATCGGGAAAGTATTGATCGGCCAGGGTGCTGTTGAAGCAGAGGCCTATATTTTATTGGCATTGGCATTTGGCTCGAGTATCATCGTACTCTATTCATTATTGCGTATTTTCCTTGCTTCATTTTTTGGAGAAACATCGATTAATGAAGAGGACAAAATTCGGATGCCACGTGGTGCGATGGTATCGTTCATACTCTTGACGATTTGTATCGTTGGCTTGGGAGTTGGCGCAGAAGGACTGGCGGTCTATGTTAATGACGCAGCATACACATTATCAAACCCTGCTGTTTACATTGATGCGGTTTTAAATACGAATAAATAAAGGAGGGTGAGCACTTGTTAGGTCAATTTATTATTAATTTATTTATTGCGGCGCTTTGGTTTTTGTTAAAGGATGATCCAACTGCAGACTTTACGACATTTATGTCAGGATTTTTAGTCGGAACATTGATTTTATATGCTATGCACCGGTTTTTCGGAACACAGTTTTACTTGCGTCGTGTATTAAAGATTATTAAGCTCATCCTCATATTTATTCGAGAGCTGCTTTCATCAAGTATTTCAGTATTAAAACAAGTACTGGATCCACAGATGAATTTTACACCGGGTATTTTTACTTATGAAACAGAATTGAGAGGAGACTATCAAGTGACGACATTGGCCCTGTTATTAACGTTGACACCGGGTTCTGTTGTAATGGAAGTCTCAGAAGATAACAGTACATTTTATATTCATGCGATGGATATAGAAGAATCGAAAGAAACGGTACTCCGTTCAATCGGCAAGTTTGAACGTGCCATTTTGGAGGTGACACAATGATCGATTTGATTCTAAAGGCGGCACTTGTTCTATTTATGGTGGCAATCGGACTATCACTATTTCGTGTAATAAAAGGGCCATCATTGCCTGACCGCGCAATCGCTCTTGATACGATTGGTGTTAATTTAATTTCTGCGATCGCCATCGTGTCGATTGTTTTAAAAACAAAGGCATTTTTGGAAGCGATTTTAATATTGGGGATTTTAGCATTTATCGGAACGATTGCATTCTCGAAATATATAGAAAGAGGTGTCATTGTTGAGCGTAAATCAGCTGATTGAATTAATGGCGGCACTTCTTATCTTGTTTGGTGCAATTGTGAGTGTCATTAGTGCATTTGGCATGATACGTTTACCAGATGTATACACACGCTCACACGCAGCTACGAAAAGTGCGACGCTCTCAGTATTGCTTTGTTTGTTTGGCGGATTCGTTTACTTTTGGATTCATGATGGCTATGTGAGCATTCGTCTCATTTTAGGAATCATCTTCGTATTTATTACAGCACCTGTTTCCGGGCATTTAGTGTGTCGCGCTGCATATCGTTCACGCGTACCACTAGCTGAAGGTTCTGGAGACGATGCGTTAAACGAAATCCTGTTCGGCGAAGAAAATTTGCAAGTAAAAGAAGAAGTGGAAGCTACATTGAAAGAAATTAAGTAATGAGTTGAAAAGCATTTTAAAAGTGATGACATGTCGCTTTTAGAATGCTTTTTTAGTGGATAAAAAATAGGGTAATGTGGATAACTTGTAGATAAAGTTTCGCATTTATCCATAGGTAAGGGGACAGTTATATATTTTTTAACTAAGCATTAGTACAAGAAATTAAATTATTCGTTTTTTTATGAGAATTGGTAGGTTTAACTTAGAAAGATGTGACGATTTTTAGAACAAATGAAAATATATTCGAATATTTTTTTGAAATCTTGTTCTAAAATAGAATTCCACAATATTTTTTGTGGATAAGTATAATGCAATCTGTTGAAAAATCGTGATTAAATTGTGGATAATCAACGTTAATGTGTATAACTTTGTGGATAAATAGTATATGTGGATAATATTTCTCGATTTATTGACAAATAAGCTCGTTTTTTATATAGTACATTACAACACTAATGTACTGAATAGCTTAGAAAGGAGGATCTCTTTGATTTTTAATACACAAAGTACGATGCCTATTTATATGCAAGTAGCGGAATGGATCGAAAATGAGATATTAGCGGATAGGCTGCTTCCGGAAGGAAAAGTGTATTCCCAGTATCAGCTTGCCGAAATTTTTAATATTAATCCGGCGACCGCAGGAAAAGGCCTGACAATTTTAGTAGAAAAAGAAATTTTATATAAAAAGAGAGGGCTTGGAATGTTCGTGATCGGGGATGCAAAACATCGGATTTTAACAACAAGACGAAGTGACACATTGACGAAGATGGCAAAGGAAATCGTAGAAGAAGCAAAACGTTTAGGCGTGATGGATGAAGATTTGATCGAACTAATCAAGCATATTCAAAAGGAGGGGTGAACGAATGATTGTTTGCGAACAAGTGGAAAAACGGTACGGCAGAAAAACGATTTTGACACAATTGTCTTTTAAAATTACGGAGCCAAAGATTATTGGTCTGATTGGACGCAATGGTGTCGGCAAATCGACATTGCTAAAAATATTAGCAGGTCATGTAAAAACATCGGACGGGAAAATTGAAGTTGTTGGAAAAAAACCATTTCAAAATTTAACGGTTGCCGCAAATACCATTTTTACCGAAGATGCGATGACATTTCCGTCTGTAATGAATTTACAGGAAATTCTTGAATCGGGTGGGAAGTTTTATAAAAACTTCGCAACAGAATTAGCGTTTGAACTATTGAAGTTTAGCGGGATATCCGAGAAAAATCACCACCATCACCTGTCAAAAGGTCAAAAAGCAGTATTCAATTTAATTTACGGTATTGCTAGCCGCTGTGCGATTACATTGCTGGATGAGCCAATGAATGGCATGGATGAGACAATCCGTGATGATATGTACCGTGTGATTTTAAAGGACTTCTTGGTATATCCACGCATAATGATCATTTCCAGCCATTATTTAAATGAAATGGAGCATTTAATCGAAGACATTTTACTGTTGCATGAAGGGAAAGTCGAGTTATTCGCACCTGTAGAAGATGTGCAGCAGCTAGCGGTCAAGCTAGTTGGGCAAAAAGAGAACGTGGAGCCGGCATTAAAAGCGTATGAAGTGCTTGCGACATATGAAAACGGCCCAATTTTTGAAGCGTTTGTAAAAAACAGTGAGTTGCCATTACCTGATGGAGTAAGGATGCAAAATCTATCGGCAAGTGATGTGTGTAAAGTGTTGACGACATCGAAAGGGGGTTCCGTTGATGATATCTATAGTAACAGTAAGTCCAATGCGTAATATTTATGAGCAGGTAAAGTGGAAATGTAAGGCATACAGCTCGATGTTTAGTACGGTGCTGATTGTATATATTTTAATGGGGTTACTTACAGCTGGTCATAGTGGTACTGTAGGAAGAGGTGTCAGTTTTGTGAATTATGAAGAGCAATTCTATTCACTGGACGGACTATTTATTTATACAATCATGCTAATGCTGATTTTAGGGTGGATGCTCGCTTCGAAGCAGCTTTCCCGTCAAAACTATTCGATTGTAACGACAAATCTAACGGAAGTCGTTTCGACAGGAATATTCCTTATAGTTTTATGTATTTTTACACTTGCAGCTGCAATTAGCACTTTAATTATTTCGGTTTTAATCAATCTGCTTAGTACGGGAGAGCAGAATATATATTACGACTCTACTATTTCACTTACTGCAATGATCGGTTTTATTGTTTGTACATTGCTTGCCGCATCAATCGGCTATTTTTTGCACGCTATTTTTAATTTCTCAAAGGTCGCTTTTATCATACTCGCTGCCGGTATTTTCATGTTAATTAGACAATATACGTATGATACATGGCAATTTGTTTTTGGTGATGGAGCGATGCAGATTATGGGGCGAAGTGCTGTTTATGTAATAGTTATTTGGCTTCTGATTGCATTGATCCGCCAGAAAAGAGAGGTGACACGCATATGAGTGGCGTTCTGATACTTCTCCTAATAATAGGTATAGTTATGATATTTACAAACTTATTAACTTCAAAGGTACGGATCTGGAAGCCGAAACGGACGTTTTGGTTTGCGATAGTTTACTTTAGTTGTGGAATAATTGCACTTGTATATTTGCTGTTTATGTCGGGCAATGTGGAAAAGATCGCTTCTGATAAAGTTTTACAGCAGCAACTGGAGGAAACTGAACAGCTGGAGAAGGATTTAAAAAATCGCCAGTTTGAAAGTTTGAAGGAAGAGCATTTAAAATTTACAAAAACATTTGAAGCAACGGAAGAAAATATTGAAGTTGTGCGAAATCAAACAGGTCATTACTTACCGGTCTTTATTTCATGGACGGATTCGGCTGAAAATAAAATAGAAGCTGCCTATTATGAAACACCGCTCTACTTGAATAAAGTCTATATTTCGCCGTATGTTACAGCACCAAAAATTGAGTGGAATGAAAATAAGCTATACATTGTGGAGACCGAAACGAAAATTATGGCGAAATCAATGCGTTTGTCTATGGAATTATTTAACTCTTCTGAGTATGAAAGCTATAATAATCCACTCAACGAATTAATTGGTAAACGGATTTTACACTTGAATGTTCCGAAACAGTTCAATATTATTGATAAAGATGGGTGGTATTAGTAGCTGCTTAAAACTCACAATGAATTGAGCGAATAAATTGAAAAAGTTATTGAAATTAATCATTTTTATAGGTGTAGTCTATCTATTTTTATATATAAATAATAATTGGCTTGTAACAACTGATTATGTACATGAGTCAGAGAAAATTCCAGAGAGTTTTGATGGTTACCGGATTACACAAGTGACCGATCTGCATGATGCGACCTTCGGGGAAAATCAATCAAGGTTAGTGGAAAAAGTGAGGGCTACCAAACCAGATGCTATTTTCATAACGGGTGACATAGTAGATAGTCGACGCTATGACTTGGAAAACAGTTTACAGGCTGTCCGCCAGTTAGTCGATATTACGGACGTTTACTATGTACTGGGTAACCACGAAGTTGCATTGAATTTAACAGATGAAATTTATACGGCTTTAAATGAGCTCGGTGTCCATGTATTGCCGAATGATGCGGTACGTCTGGAGCGTAACGGAGAGCACATCGTCATTGCGGGTATTGAGGACCCGTTAATGGGAAAAGAAGTGGGCCAGTCGATTGATGAAGCCCTTTACAGTATGGATCCGGATGCATTTAAAGTGTTATTGTCGCACCGTCCTGAGCTGTTTGAAGTATATGTTGAAAAGGATATCGATCTAGTGTTTACAGGGCATGCACATGGCGGCCAAATTCGTCTGCCATTTATCGGCGGGCTTTTTGCACCTACACAAGGATTTATGCCGAAATACACTGCGGGGATTTATAAAGAGCAGGAAACAGAAATGATCGTAAACAGAGGGTTGGGGAATAGTCTGTTTCCTTACCGGATCTTTAATCTGCCAGAAATTTACGTCGTAGAGTTGAAAAAGGAAAGCTAGTTAGTATTTTTTTAATATATGCTGCGTGTTTTCTAATAAATTCAAAAAAGTTATAATATATTCCACGTCTCTATAATGAAGGACGGCAATCCCGTTTCTAAAAGCGCAAAATATTCGTAAGCTTGTGCAGAGTATCGTAAAATAAGTGAAAATAGATTTTAGGAGCATGCAAATGGAAGGGATTATTACACTACTTGCAATGGTGGGAATTATTGCAATGATTGTACGTTTTATGCCGAAAAAAGGCGTGAAATATATTACGACAAAAGAGCTTCAGCCTTTACTGGAAGACGAGAAATATGTATTTGTGGATGTCCGGACGGAAAAAGAATATAAAGAAGCCCACATTCCTCATTTTATTAATCGCCCGCTTGGAACGTATTTAGGGGATTTACCGAAAGATCGGCCTATTGTTGTCATTTGTCAAAGTGGAGTGCGCAGTAATAAAGCGTGCAAGGAACTTGTAAAGCTTGGTTATACCGATATAACAAATGTTCGCCGTGGGATGAATGGACTGCGTGCAGGATAAAACTTGAGAAGCTAATGAATGGTTTGAACCCATCATTAGCTTCTTTTACATTTATCCCGCATTAACGGGTAGTAAGACTCCAACCTCCAGGTTTAGGCAGGGCAAAGGAAGAGGCGGGAGATCAACTCCCCGTAAAAGTCCGATTGGTTCAACTAACATTCCGTGGGGGAAAACCCCCACGGATTGAAGGTTCACTTTATTGAATTGCTTCTTTCATTGCTTCAATCAGTGCTTCTGCAGAAACGTTTTTTTCACCGCCGCCTTGTACAAGTGCATCATTTCCGCCGCCTTTACCATTAATGAGCGGTAAAGCAGCAGTGGAAATATCTTTCATCGATTTTGTTTGCTCACTGCCACGTGCCGCAACAAATTGCAACTTGTCTTCATTATTGGCAACGAGAAGGGCGATTGCCTCATCATTTTGCTGAGTAATAAAACGCGCCAGCTTCTGCAGGCTTTGAATCGAGCGGTTTTCGAATGTCGCTGCAGCAACTGTTTCGTTTGCTAATTCTTTTGCTTCAAATTCAAGAAGGGCATCTTGCGCTTCCGTTAAATTCTTCTCTGTTTGCTTTGCTGTTTTCGCGAATTTACGTAACGCATCAGCTGCTTCTTCTTCCGGTGCGCTCAATTGGCGTGCCACATCGCTTAAAACCTGTTTACGCATAGCCAGCTGCTGTAATACGCGATTGCCGCAGACGAAGTGTACACGAATTTGCTTCTTCATTTTCTCAGTAGCTAAAATCTTTAACAAGCCTACTTGTCCGGTAGAAGTAGGATGTGTACCGCCACAGCCATTGTAATCATAGTCAGGAATAATGACTAAACGGATATCTTCGTCGACTTTTACATCTTTCCGTAATTTATATTGCGCAAGTTCTTCTTTAGTCACCCATTTAGTTTCAATCGGACGGTTTTCCAAAATAATTTCGTTAGCCCGTTTTTCCACTGCTGCCAGCTGATCTTCAGATACTTCGCCAACATTTAAGTCGATTGTGACAAGCTCTGTTCCTAAGTGGAAGCTCACTGTCGCCATATCGTATAATTCCACAAAGGCGGCTGTTAAAATATGTTGCCCCGCATGTTGTTGCATATGGTCGAATCTGCGCGACCAATGAAGTTTCCCGGATATTTCCCCGGAAATATTCGACACATCGGCTGCCGTATAATGACGAATTTCCTCATCAATTTTCTCTACATCAATAATCTCCAATTCATTAATCCAGCCGGTATCATGAGGTTGCCCGCCACCAGTAGGATAAAAAGCGGTATTGTCTAGTACGATGAAATTTCCTGTTTCGTCCTTACCTGTTTTCACAACTTGTGACTTAAATTCCTTCATCATTGCATCTTCGTAATAAAATAGATTTTTCAAAGTCCATCACTCCTTAATTTCTAGTTTGTCATATGGAAACGTCGCTGTCACGGTGTAAATAAATGATTGATATTTGACGCGGGGCAATTTTCGTTTATGATAAAATAGAAGCATTTCCCGGAAGGAGCATGAATATGAATATTACGCAATTTTCAATAGAAGAAATTTTAGATCCGACAAAGATTATTGAAGGTAAGCGTTATGAGTTTTTATTAGATGTAGAAGTGGATGAGGAAGATGAACTGTACTCACCTGCAGGGTTGGAAATTCGCGTAATCGTTGGGGTAATTGACGACAACGTACGCATCGTGAACTATTTCATTACGGACAAAGCAAATAATGAGTTTTTGGATTTTGCATTGGAAGAAGACGAAGAAGCGATGATTTTAGCATTTTGCAAAGAGGAATTATCAGCTGATTCAAGTGAAACAGCTGAATAATCGGTATAAAAAGGTAGCGCATGCGCTACCTTTTTTTAATCAATATATTTTGTTTTCAACTGGTCTGCACCGATCCCGCCAATTACCATTAAAGCTAACGGCAAGAAGTTTGATAGGATTTTTGGTAAGCCTTCAGGAATGATAACATCCATTCCAGCAAAATGATTTAAGCCCATAATAAGCAGTTTTACAACTAATAAAAATGCCCCTAATAAAAATACGCTATCAAAGAACGCTTTCCATTTCGGATACGCCAATTTCTTACTATCTCGAATTACTTTTTCTTTCAATTCTCCGTCACTCCTCAACATTTCATCGATAGTGATGCCAAATAAATCACTCAAATCAATGATTACTTCAATACTCGGATAGTTCTTCCCGGTTTCCCATTTAGAAACGGATTGGCGACTAACATGAATTTTTTCGGCAAGATCCGCTTGTGACCAACCTCTTTTTTCTCGCTCTTTTTTTAATCGTTCACTAAAAATCATGTGAGTCATCCCCTTCCTTATTTTCAGTATTGATGAAGTGTACTGGTTAAGTAAAGATAGTTATAGGTGCATGAGGGCGCAACCTCATGTTGCCACTGCAATTTACGCAGCTTAATCATACATTAAGATGGTCCCCAAAAAATAGAAACAGGAGTATCCACAAAGTTACTTTAACGGGATACTCCTGTTTTGTTGTAATAAAGTATTTTACCAAGCGGCAATTGCGCCATCTGTACGTGGTTCTGTTCCACCATACAGCACGCCTGTTTTCTGGTCTCGCCAAATAATTTGACCACGTCCGAAACTGCCACCGTCGACTGCAACATGAATGTCATGGCCTTTACGCTGCAATGCCTGCACTAAATAACTAGGGAAGTGCGGCTCGACTTCAATGCGCTTTTCACCAATCCATTGCCATCTCGGCATATCAAGTGCTGCTTGCGGGTTGAGTGCAAAGTCGATTGTGGATGTAACGACCTGAAAATGCCCTTGAGGCTGCATATAGCCACCCATTACGCCAAATGGTCCGACCGCTTCATTATCCTTCGTCAAGAATCCTGGAATAATTGTATTGAATGTTCGTTTTCCGGGTTTTAAGAAGTTCGGGTGTGTTTCATCCAGTGAGAAATCATAGCCACGGTTTTGAAGCGCTATGCCTGTTTCCGGAATGACAATGCCTGAACCGAAGCCCATATAGTTACTTTGGATATAGGATACCATATTGCCGTCCGCATCAGCTGTTGCCAAATACACCGTACCGCCTTTTGGAATGTCGAAAGGTTTTGGATCAAGTGCTGTATCGCTGATTTCTGCAAAGCGAGACTCGCCGTAAGTTTTAGATAGTAATGTTTCGACATCTACCGGCATGTCATTTAATTCTGTGACAAACGCTTTACCGTCCGTATATGCAAGTTTCATCGCTTCAATCTGATTATGTAATGTTTGTACATCATGCCATTTTGGCTCGGCATGCTGATAAATGTTCAGTGCCATTTGTGCAACAATACCCTGGCCATTCGGCGGGATTTCCCATACGTCATAGCCTTTGTAATGTACTTTAATCGGGTTTACCCACTCAGGTTCATAGCTTGCCAAATCTTCCTTTGAAATAAAGCCGTTATTTTTTTTCATGAAGGCATCGATTTTGTCAGCAATTTCGCCCTTGTAGAAAGCTTCGCCATTTGTTTTGGCGATTTTACGCAATGTATCTCCATGTGCTGAAGAGTTCCATACTTCACCGATTTCCGGCATCCGTCCATCGATTGAGAATGTTTCAAACCAGTGTTGGAATTCTTCGGATGTGAAATTTTTTTTATACTTTTTATAGGCTGATTGCCAGTAATGTCCGAGTGTTACGGAAATCGGATATCCTTCTTCTGCATAGGAGATGGCAGGGGCCAATACTTCGCTTAACGGCAATTTCCCGAATCGCTTCGATAAGGCTGCCCATGCTGATGGAGCGCCTGGAACAGTAACCGGGATAACTCCATGCATCGGAATTTTATCTAATCCTCGCTCTGCTAACGCTTCTTTGGAAATCGACTTGGCAGAAGGACCTGAAGCGTTTAACCCGTAAAGCTCATCCTTCATCCAGACGAGCGCAAAGGCATCCCCGCCGATTCCATTTGATGTAGGTTCAACAACTGTTAGTGCTGCTGCTGTTGCGATTGCTGCATCGACTGCGTTGCCGCCTTTTTTCAAAATATCCAGTCCGGCCTGTGCTGCGAGCGGCTGGGATGTTGCGACCATTCCGCGATTGGCGATGACTGTATTCCGCTTGCTTGGAAACGGATAATGTAAAAAGTCCAAAAATAATCCCCCTTTGATTTAATGACGCAATAAAAAGAATATTACAATTATTTTAGTATAGAAAGCAGGTTTTTACAATTTAAATATTTCAGAATCCGAAATAAAAAGTTGTTTGGAAAGAGGAATTCTCTTTCCAAACAACTTCCTGATTATATTATTTTAGCAATTCATCAATCCAACGCTGCACTTTTAAGCCTTCCTCGAATGGTACGACAAATGCTTCCTCACCTAAAAGGATTTTTCGGCATGCATCTAGCATTGTTTCAGGGATTTCAGTAGGGGTAATTTCCACTTCCGGCTCATATGCTTTGCTAGTGTAAACTTCGGACCAGTTTCGTAATGTTAAAACTTTTTCTGTTCCGAAAATTTTATAGTCTATGCGTTCTTCCTGTCCGATACCCGCAAGCCCGTTAATGACCATCGGGATGCCGTTTGCTGTTTTAGCTAAAGCAGATACCCCAATCTCACAAAGTGCTTCATCTTCAGGGTAAGCAGTTTCATGCGCCAAAATTTCAACATCACCGAATAAATGGTGCGTTAATTGCAAATAATGCGGGAAAATCTCCCGAATAAACCCGCCTTGCTCACGTGAAGCAATCCAAGGATTTTGCTGCCATTTACGCGGCCATTCAGGGAAATACGTATGCAGCTCAATACGTTTAATGTCACCCATATCTTTTGCCAGCTCTTGTTTAAGCTGATGAACTGCCGCACCGTACATTAACGGAAAATGCATCGCTGTTTGTACATTTACTTCATTAGCGATCTGTACCATCGTTTCTCCGTCTGCTGCATCATGGGCAAGCGGTTTTTCCGATAAAATATGTAATTTGTGCTTTGCGATCTCTGCAGCTAATGTTGCATGGCTGACAGGTGGTGTGCCAATATACACCCAGTCCGGTTTTAAATTCAATAGCGCTTGTAAATCATTAGTAGTGGGTACATTATATTTAGCGGCCAGTTGAGCTGTACGAGCTTCATTCGTATCAAAAATAGCCGCAATTTCATAATGTTCATTTTGTAGTGCTTGGTTAATAATGCGTTCACCGACAACACCAGTACCGATAATGCCAATCGTCGTTGTTTTAGTCATTTAAATGGCTCCTTTTTTATCAATTATGCCTTGGCGTAAATGCGCCTGGATTTGGCTTTGAGGCCCGGCGCAAAGATGACCTTATCGAATCCATGACATCCGCCTGAGGCTTAATTCTCATCCGATGTATGGCGGACGAAAGAAATATGGGATTTTTCTGATAGTTAGTGTAACATATTTTGGGAATACATAGGATTACGAAACAACAAGGAATGATATGCTATTAGGAGAAACAATTTTCGGGAGCATTTTAATAAGAATGAGAAAAGTGTATTGAGGAGTGGATCGAGTATGAAAGTTGTAATTATAGGAGGCGACGCGGCAGGAATGAGTGCAGCAATGGAAATTGTGCGAAATAATAAGGCTGCCCACGTTGTCGTATTGGAAAAAGGAGAGGTTTACTCATATGGACAATGCGGATTGCCGTACGTAATTAACGGGAAAGTCCCTCATCCAGAAGATTTGATTGCAAGGGATGTCGAGGAGTTCCGCTCGAAATATGGAATTGATGCACGCATTTTCCATGAAGTTACAGCAGTTGATACAAAACTGCAAAAAGTGAGTGGCATTGATGTAAACAGCAAGGAGCCGTTCGAATTTATATACGATAAACTGCTCATCGCTACAGGAGCATCACCGACTATGCCGAAAATTGAAAATGCCCACTTAAAAGGAATTCATACAGTAAAAACAATTCCACAAATGAATGAACTGATGGAACAGTTGCCGAATGTGAAGCACGTCACGGTCATCGGTGGGGGCTATATTGGTCTTGAAGTTGTTGAAACAGTACGGGAGCGCGGTTTGGATGTGCGTCTCATTCAACGCGGAAGCACATTAATGTCGATTCTTGATACGCAACTGACAGATATTATTTATGAGGAAGCAGTCAAAAATGGTGTGGAAGTTCTATTAAATGAAGATACGGTAGGCTATGAAGGAACCGAATTTGTAGAGGCAGTCCGAACAAACAGTGGTGTGCATAAAACAGACCTCGTCATCGTCGCAACAGGAGTACGTCCGAATACACAGTTTGCTCAAGGTTTTGCCAAGCTGGAAAACGGGGCACTTATCGTCAATGAAAAAATGGAGACTTCGATTGCTAATGTTTATGCAGCAGGGGACTGTGCATCTCATTTTAACCGTGTAAATCAAAAGGATGATTACTTACCGCTCGGAACGACAGCAAACAAACAAGGGCGTATTGCCGGGTTGAATATAGCCGGTTTTAATCAGAAGTTCCGGGGAATTGTCGGGACATCCATCTTAAAGTTTTTTGATCTGCATATAGGCATGACAGGATTAAATAATGAAGCTGCAGATCGTTTAAATGCACTTGTAGAAGCGTATGTAATGGAAGTGAATGATATTGCAAGCTACTATCCGAATGTCCAGCCGATGAAGCTTCGTATGCTTGTCGAACAGCAAAGCCGCAAGCTCGTTGGTCTCCAAATAGTAGGAAAGCACGGTGTTGATAAACGGATTGATGTATTTGCAACAGCACTTTACAATGAAATGACCTTTGAGGAGCTTTTGGACTTGGATTTAGCGTATGCACCTCCATTTAGCGGTGTTTGGGATGCGATTATGCAGGCACCAAAACGCTATGGTAAAAAAGAATAAAACGTCAAAAGCTCCAGCTACTATTGGGAAATAGCTGGAGCTTTTTGGTGCTTAACTTCTATTAGTAGCATCTTCCCACCTCTATGAAAGGTTGCAAGATGGCTGGAGGAAGTGTTTATATTTGTTTTAAGTGTGTGTTATAAACACTCGCTAATTGAAGTTAAAACCTCGGGTGGATATCCAACGTTTGGATACAATTACGCTGTGACGTAATCGGCAAAGAGGTGTTAGTCAAATTTGTTCAAATTAATTATGTATAGTTATGCGTTCACTCATGCTAGCAGCTATGACTTTCTGCAAAGGTGGAATCATGATGAAGGCTCACTACTTGTTTTGAACTTATCCATACTATAGCGCATAATTATTAGCAAAACGCCATTTTAATGAATATGTAAATAACATGTAAAATAGCGGATTATCTAGCAAAACCTTTCATATCAAGGGTTTAAAGGTGTTTTTAGTGTTTTTTAAAATTATTTTATTGTATTTGTATAACAAAAATATGACATCTGTGACGAAATAAAGGAAAAATTATTTTGGAATAAATAAAGTGAAGCAAAACAAACTAAATTTATCATCGAAAAGGAGGAATCATGATGAAAAACGACAGACATGATGTTTTTAACAAAGGATCGGAAAATGCGATAAGTTTAGGGAAAATGATTAACAATACCAAAGAAAATATACACGAGGCTGAAATTAGTAAAGAATTTGCATTTCCTGAAGAACTGGAAAATATTGAAGAGAAAAATGCGCGACGCAGAACAGCCATTGCCCAAATGGAAGAACAAATTAGAGAAAGAAAAGCAGCCAAAGCTAGAAGGGATTCATTCAAATAGCGTGTTCTTAGTATATAAATGAATAACCGTTTTAAACGTTAATCTTAATTTTTAGATTAACGTTTTTTTATGTATAAAACAGAACTAAGTTTTAAGATTTTTGTTGGGAAGTTTTCATTTTCATACTAAAACTATCATACAGTGTTTTGGGAGAGTTCTTCTATTTTAAATGGGATTACTCAAAATAGTTTTTTGCACAAACCAAATGACTTGAAGGAGGCTTTAAATGAAGGTAACAGAATATTACCAAGCATCTGTACAAGAGGTAATGAAAAAGTTAGATGTGACGCAATATGGATTAACTGATTATGAAGTCCGTGGCCGCCAGAAAAAGTATGGCTATAACGAATTAAAAGAAGGAAAGCAGAAAAGTATTTTCCAAGTTTTCTTCGAGCAGTTTCAGGATTTTTTAGTGCTCATTTTAATTGTTGCGGCAATTGTTTCAATGTTCCTTGGAGATATGGACAGTTCCATAGTCATTTTAATCGTCATTATACTAAATGCCATTCTCGGAACGGTTCAACATGCACGAGCAGAAAAATCATTGAACAGTTTAAAAGAAATGGCGGCACCCGTTTCAAAAGTTAAACGTAACGGAGAAATTATTGAAATACCATCCAGAAATGTAATAGTAGGAGATCTGCTCATTTTGGAAGCGGGCGATTCTATTAGTGCGGATGGACGAGTAGTTGAAAGTCATAGTTTGCAAATAAATGAAAGTTCATTAACAGGCGAATCTTTGGCGGTCGATAAAGTAGCCAATACGATTGTTGAAACAGAGCTTGCACTAGGAGACAGAAAAAACATGGTGTACTCCGGCAGCTTTGTAACAAATGGTCGTGGGGCAGTAGCAGTTACTTCAATCGGGATGAATACGGAAATCGGAAAAATTGCTAAGCTGATTGACAATGCGAAAGAGAAAAAAACACCTTTGCAAGTCAATCTTGATAAATTCGGAAAACGTCTTGCCATCGGAATTATCCTGATTTGTATCGTAATTTTTGCTTTGGATATTATTCGGGGGCGTGAGCTGATTGATTCCTTTATGTTCGCAGTTTCCTTGGCTGTTGCGGCAATTCCTGAAGCGTTAAGTTCGATCGTAACGATTGTACTAGCCGTAGGGACCCAGAATATGGCGAAAGAAAATGCGATTATCCGCAAATTGCCGGCAGTAGAAAGTTTAGGAGGTGTTTCGATAATTTGTACAGACAAAACCGGAACGCTGACACAAAACAAAATGACTGTTCAGGAAGTTTATACGGACGAGCAGTTTTTCTCCTCTAACGAGCTGGAGCCGACCAACCCGCATCATAAAAAATTGCTCGATTTCGCAATACTGTGCAATGATTCCATGATGTTAAAGGATAAAACGATAGGGGATCCGACAGAACTTGCACTCGTAAAATTAGGGCATGAGTATAAATTGAGCGAGCAATTGATCCGTGGGCTTCATCCTCGTGTTGGAGAAATTCCTTTCGATTCTACTCGAAAATTAATGAGTACCGTTCACCGAATGGGGAACCGGAATGTCATGATTACAAAAGGCGCAGTGGACGAGCTTATTCCCCGTATTAGCCGCATTGATTCAAGCAGCAGTTCAATTATTACGAGCAAGCAGCTGGAACAGATTAATCAAGCAAATACTGCATTTTCGAATGCCGGATTAAGGGTAATTGCCATTACGTATAAAGAAGTATTTTCTTCCAATATAAGTGAAAAGGACGAGCAAGGCTTAACATTTGTCGGGTTAATCGCGATGATGGATCCTCCGCGTGATGAATCGGCACAGGCAGTTGCAGACTGTATTGAAGCGGGAATTAAACCTGTCATGATTACAGGTGACCATAAGATTACGGCAATTGCGATCGCAAAACAGCTTGGTATTTTAAAAAGCCCTGACGAAGCAATTGAAGGAAAAGAAATTGAAAAGCTTTCTGACCGGGAACTGAAAAACAAGGTGGAAAGTTTCTCCGTCTATGCCCGTGTATCGCCGGAGCACAAAATTCGGATTGTAAAGGCTTGGCAAAAAAAAGGACATGTTGTTGCGATGACCGGGGACGGGGTAAATGACGCTCCGGCGTTAAAACAGGCTGAAATTGGTGTAGCAATGGGGAAAACAGGAACGGAAGTGGCCAAAGATGCGTCAGCGATGATTTTAACAGACGATAATTTTTTAACGATTGTCAAATCGATTTCGAATGGACGGAGTATTTATGCCAATATTAAATACGCGATTAAATTCCTGTTATCCGGAAATGCAGGGGCAATTTTTGTTGTTTTATATGCGACGCTTTTCGCATTACCGGCTCCGTTTCTCCCGATCCACCTGTTGTTTATCAATTTATTGACGGATAGCCTCCCAGCGATTGCGATTGGTTTGGAACCGCATAATAAGAAGCTGATGAAGGAAAAACCGCGGAATATAAATGAGTCACTATTAAATAAAAAATTCGTATCCCAAGTAGGATTTGAAGGACTGATTATTGCGGCAGTCACAATCATCGCCTTCCAGGTAGGCTTATCGACAGGTGATACAGCAGTTGCGACAACAATGGCATTTGCAACATTATGTTTATCTAGATTGCTGCACGGATTCAATTGCCGCTCGGAAGACTCCATTTTTAAAATAGGAATTTTCTCGAATTTGGCAGTGTGGATTGCCTTCTTACTCGGGTTTACAATACTGAACTTTGTACTGATCAAAGGGTTATTCGAGGTAGCTAACTTGACAAATAGCCAATATTTAATGATTTACGGATTATCATTAGTACCGTTAGTTATTATTCAGGTTCGTAAGCTGTTTTTCGGATCTGCTAAGGCATAAATAGAAAATGTAATGAACAAAACAGTATATGGCAACTTTTTTAGCTGGTTAACATAAAAATAAAGTTAACAAGGTTATGGAAGGATGACATTATTAGCACGACAATTAAACATTTCTTCGGCCAGGCAATGACAGGGCAGGGTATTAAAAATATTTATAAAGAGTTGATGGATGAAGCAAAAGCTGTGTATTTATTAAAGGGAGCGCACGGTTTCAAAATTTCGGAGTTACTGCAGAAAATCGGGTCGCACTACTATGAAAAAGGGGCACACATTGAGTTTTTCCATGATCCTTTATTTGAAAATACGGTCGAAGCTGTTTATATTCAAGCCCCTCATCGTATATTAATTGTTCAAGCGACAAACCCGTCTTTAGAACCAGTACTGCCAGGGGTACGGGACCATGTCATTTCCCTTTATGACTGTTTGGATGAACAACACATTGCATTGAATGAAAATTTGTCTTCGGTAAACGAATCGAAACAAGCCTACTATGACCGGTGCTTTACCAAGCTTTCAAATGCTATACACATTCATGATGACTGGGAAGTGGAGACGAGAAAGCAAATGGAATGGAGCGGGTTGGATCAGCAGTTTGCTGAGTTATCGATCAATCTATTTGCTGCAACGAATCGGCAGAAATCCGGCCAGCTTACACACCGGTTACTTGGAACATTAACTCCAACAGGAGCACAGGACACAGTACAAAGTATTACACAAAACCTGGAAAAGAGATTGTTTATTAAAGGGTATCCAGGAACAGGGAAGTCTTCGATGATGAAAAAGTTGGCGAACGAAGCGGTAAGCAGAGGGTTTGATGTACAACTCGTTTGGTGCGGACTTGATTCCAATTCGATCGATATGGTCATTATCCCGGAACTGAAATTCTGTATTTTTGATAGCACGGAGCCACATGTGTATTTTCCGGATGAAAATCGTCCTGGTGATGAAATTTTCGATATTGCCCAGTATTGTCATCCGACAGAAGTAGAGGAAAAGAATATAGAAGCAATCGTAGAAAAGTACAAAACAACGATGGCGGATGCAAAATATTTTGCAGCAAAATACGCAGAACAGGAAAAGAAAGTTCGAGAAGCAATAGATGCTGCTATCAATTTGGATGAATTCAATAAACGAACATCCTTACTATTTGAGCTTTTTTAATTAAGATAAGAATTTTAATAGGCATGGGTCCGATTTCATACCGGATCCATGCCTTATTTTTGATAGCAGATCTAACTTTCCTGGACCCCTAGCATTTTACTTACTGTAACAGTGTCATAAATAAGCTCCCCACCAATTGTTGTATTAGATATATCCGATATAAAATTTATATTCGATGTATCAGACATAACATATCCCCCCTTTAATACATACAAATCGTAAAAAATCACTACATTCCTTTATAATTCGTTCTACAAAATAAGACATATCAGATATATCAGGTATAACGGACATAACTGATGTAACTAATATAATCAGTACGTAAGCACAGTGAATAAGTGCGTTTCGTTGAATTAAAAAGCATGAGCCCGATACAATATCGAACTCGTGCCTCACAGGTTGCCTGAAATAACCGCGCCTAACTCTAAGTCTGCATTGGGGTGGAAACCTGCACCACCACAACGCAGACTAAGAGCTGAATTTTTGTCAAATCGCTTATTTAGCGACTTTATTTTCTAATAGTTAGTTTCCAACTAAAAATAGCCAACGAATGGCTTTACTTATGTATATACATATTACTTAGTTTCAAATTTAATATTTCTACATTGTCTTCAATCTTTATATCCAAATGATTATCTTCCGGCTCGTTCAAGCAGATGCTCACCGAATAACTTTCTTTGTCCAAAATAACGGTAATAAAAGAAGGTCTTACTTCTATAAAAAAGTTTATTTAACATATTTTGAAAAAATAGTGAAATTTACTCATACTATTGATAGGATAATATTAGGGTGTTTTAAATTCATAATAGTGAATAAAGTATTATATAAATGGAAGGAATTATTATTGTTGTTAATCAATTATAAAAGTATTAAAAGAGTCTTAATAATATTATTTAATACAACTAAATAGCAAAAAAATAGCAAATTATATTGGGCACATAGTACATGATATACCCTAGATAAAATTATAGAGAAAGAGTTGATTTTTAATGGGAATATTATTAGGGAAAGAAATTATAAAGATGAGGAAGCTTAGAAATATTACACAAAAGCAACTTTGTAAAGATATTTGTTCACAGGCAACAATTAGTATTATAGAAAAAGGTAAAATGTTACCGGGTATTGATATTTTGTTATCGCTTTCGCTTAGATTAAATATACCAATCACACATTTTGTAGATATTATATATTTAGAAAATGCAAACTTAGAAACAGATTTACTTGATCAAGTTGAGCGTTTGCTCTCCCAAATGGAGTATGAAAAAATATTTGATCTTGCCAATAACGAACTAAATTCGGAATCGGAGTATAATTGGTACAAATATTATTGTAACCGCTAAAATAAACTTAACAGTTTTTGCTCATTTCAATTGAACACTTTTTCACCAATTTAATAGTTTCCTGTAAACTGGAATTATCAGTTTATAAGGAGGCTGTACTAATGGAGGAGAAGCTTGTGTTACATATCGAAATTCATCAATTACGCAATCGTCGATTTAAGGTTGCACAAATCGCAAAACGACTAAAAATATCACGTAACACCGTGTATAAATATTTAGATATGTCATTTGAAGATGCAGTAAATGAATTTAGTCAGACTGGACGCAAAAAGAAGCTGGATGAATACCAAGATTGGATTGTAGGTTGGTTACTTGAGTTTCCTAGCTTAACGGGGGCGCAAGTCTTAGATTGGCTACAAGAAAAATTCCCAACGATTGATGTAGGAGAAAGTACGGTTAGGCGTTATGTAAATGAAATTCGTGAAATTTATCAAATTGAAAAAGTAGATGAACCTCGCGAATACGAAGCCGTCATTGAGCTGCCTCCAGGGAAGCAATTACAAGTAGATTGGGGACAAACCATTCAAAAAACAACGGTTGGTAAAGAAGTGAAATTATATTTCGTTGCCTTTGTGTTAGCACACTCCCGGCATAAATTCACGGTGTGGTTAGATCGACCTTTTACAACAAGAGATACAATAGACTGTCATGAAAAAGCTTTTCAGTTTTATGGCGGTATAACGGATGAAATTGTTTACGATCAAGACAATTTAATTGCGGTAAGTGAAAACGCTGGGGATCTTATTTTAACTCAGGAGTTTCAACAATACGTAAAAGACCGGAAATTTAAAATCTATCTGTGCCGCAAAGCAGATCCCGAATCGAAAGGCAAAATAGAGAGTGTTGTAAAATACGTAAAATATAATTTCGCTAAAAATCGAATTTATACAACACTTGAGGACTGGAACGATAGGTCTTTAAAATGGTTAGAACGTACAGGGAATTATAAAGTGCACAATACAACAAAAAAGAGACCTTTCGAAGTGTTTCTCCTGGAAAAGCAACACTTAAGAAAAATCTCTACACCGCTTCCTAAATTAGAAAGCAACCATACAGAAATTATAACAAGGAATGTCAACAAGGACAACACAGTTCGGTACGCATCTAATCGATATTCCGTTCCACTGGGAACATATACGAACTATCCAGTCATACAAATAGTGCCCCAAGGGCAGAAATTAAAAATATTAGTACCGCATACTGGCGAAATTCTTACGGAACATACCATTAGTTTAGAAAAAGGCAAACTGATAAAAAATATAAATCATGGACGTGATCGCTCTAAGTCGCTCGATGAGTTACAACGTAATGTGCTCACTTTATTTCCATATAAAGGAGCCGAGCAATATATTCAAGATGTTTGTCATACATACGGTCGATATCGTAGAGATCAATTATTGTTATTCCAAAAAATTGCGAAAGAGAACCCAGAATGGATTTCTGCAGCAATTGATAAATGTATTCAAGAAAAGTTATATAGCGCAAATGAGTTTCGAGATGTGGTCGCCTATTTTAAGCGAACAAAAATTGAACCAGAGCAGCCAATAACTACTGTAAAAGAATCAAAAGAATCGCTAGCAATAGCAGTTCAAACGAGAGATTTAAAAGAATACATTCAACGTATGGGAGGCAAATAATATGAGTAAAAGTGTGGCAGATATCCAACAGGCATTTAAGCAATTACGTTTAGCAGAAACGGCTGAGGGGCTCCCAGAGCTTCTCCGCCAAGCGGAACAAGTATCGTGGACGTATTTAGAATTCATTGATGAGCTAACAACATTAGAGCTTAGAAGACGAGAAGAAAAGAGTATCGAAAAGCGTTTATCGTGGGCACGTTTCCCATACCATAAGCCGTTGCATATGTTTCAGTTAGAGGAGCAAACAGCGATTACAGAGCGCCAAATGAAACAGCTACAAGAGTTCCAATGGTTAGAGCAAAGTTACAATTTAATTCTTTTAGGACCACCTGGTGCAGGGAAAACGTTATTGGCCGTAGGCTTAGGCATTGAAGCCATTCAAAAAGGCTTTCAAGTCTATTTCATAACAATGGGAGAATTAATTCAGTTATTGAAAACAGAGGAATTTACACATCGCTCACAAATCCAATTAAAACGTTTGAGAGCGTCAGATTTAATTATTATCGATGATGTGATGTATATGGCTTTAGATCAACGGGAAGCCACTTTATTCTTTCAACTCGTACATCAGCTATACGAACAAAGTTCGCTAATATTGACATCAAATCGAAGTCCAGAAGAATGGACAGAGTTAGTGGATAACCAAGGGATGATGACTGCTATTTTAGACCGCCTGTTACACAGAGTCGAGGTCATTCATATGAACAATGAAAGTCATCGTTTAAAACATCAACAAAGAATCTTTAACGAATAAAAAGTGTTCATCCTTAATGAGCAAAAAATGTTCAATTTGGGTTGACGGTGACAATTATTTTAAATGGTTATATTACCTAAGTGGATATTACATAAAAAAAGTGTCGCTTGAGGAAGCAATCATGCAAATTACAAAGCTATCTCAAGAGACACCCGATTATGAATTGAATAAAAATTATTTATTAGCACGTATACAAAATTCATTGGCAGTTTTGTATGCAACAAAAAAAGAATATAGTAAGTCGTTGTTCTATTATAATAAAATTGACGTAAATATTTTAGGTAGCAATTTTATCTTTGATCCTAATACCTTCAAATTGAAAGTTATATTTAATAAAGTAAAAACGACGTATGATATGGGATTTTATAAAGATGCAATCGAGCAGGCGATAGAGGGTATCGCTGAATCGATTAAAAATGAAAAAATGACATATATAGGGAACTTTTATTATTATCTCGGACAATGTTATGAGCAGCTTGGATATCCAGAAGAAGATATTAAATACCAATACAAGCGTGCAGAGATCTTTTTTGAAATATTAGAACGAGCCGCTCTTTTAAAGATATTGAGAGAATTGAAAGGGCGCTGGCTCGTTTAATTTGCTGTTTAATTTAATAATCAATCCAGAGGCATTTCTAAAGTATTTTAGAAATGCCTTTTTTTACTGTTTATTTAATGTTTGTGATGAGTGTGAGGCATTCTACAAACGATTTGTCAGTAATAATTAGTCTGTAGCCTCATTAAAGTCAGAACTTCTACAATTCCTACATATCAAATTCATAAGGTAAATCAAGTGGTAAAATTGGTAAATCAAAAATGAATCCTGTCAAGATATATGTAAATAATAATCCAGATAAAACTTTCCTTTTCATTTTTAAACCTCCCTTTTTTATACTTATCCTGTATTATACATACATTTATTGTTAAAAAGTGGAGATATTAGTATATTAATATTTTTGATAATATTAGTATTTTAATATTTACCAACCCTTCAAAGGGTTCCAAAAATGGAAAATAAAGTACATAATAATCCACGTAGGAAATACACTTTTTTTATTTTTGTAAGTTTAAAACATTCAATTATGTATAAAAGGTAATTTGAAAAAAGAGGAGGAAGGAAGAAATGAACCAAATTGAAAACCTAACTAAACTTGACTTTTCTTTAGACTTTGAAATTTCTAGTGATGCTATGGAGGTTTCAGCTGATTTAGAAACTTTATCAATAACTAAGACAATTTTAACGAAAATTACATGTAAAGCTACATGTACTTGCCAATGTACACAATATTGTACTGCTGCATGTTTCTAATTGATTTAAATTAAATGCTAATAAGGGAGGAATAGTTATGGAATATAAAAATCAGGAATTAGAATTAAAAAAGGATGATTTCGTATTAAATTTCGAAATCACGGCGGACACTATGGAAATGTCAGGTGATTTCGAAACTTTGACAACTATCAAAACCATTACTAAAGTTACTCAAAAATCAACATGTACATGTGCATGTACATTCAGTTGCGGTTGGTTTTAATTCATCTTTGCCGAGATGAATAGCTATCAATAACTAATTTTACCTTAAAAATATATATAATTGAAGTTTTAAGCTTACAAAAGTAAAAAAAAACGAAAGGATGTCTAACATGAATTCACAAATTTTTAACATAGGAAATAACTTTACTATTAGATTTCCGAATAGATCTATAAATAAACTAATGCAAGACTTTAATAAATCGAAATATACAAAATTTGATGAAATAAATTGGATACAAAAGATATTGAAAGATCAAGGTTTTGTAGAGAATATAAAAACGGCAAGTCCGTCGCTTTATGAAAGCTTATTAAATTATAACAATAAAAATAAAAAAGATATAAATAATATATTCCAGTCATTATTTAAATATTACGTAAGATTTCATAGTAGGCCAACACCATTTAGTAGATTTTCTTCAGTAGCTCTAGGAACCTTTGAAGGGAGTACTAAATCAACTATAGTCTCTGAAAAAGTTCAGAAGAAAGTTAGGATTTCTGAAGAATGGTTAAATGAATATATAAATTATTTAGAAAAAAACTTAGATTTATTAACATTATTAGAACTAAAAACAAATGAATTATTAGAAGAGGATTATGACCTATATTATTTACCATATTATACTGGTGGCGATGTGAAAGATTATACATCCATTAAAGAAGTCCAGTTAAATAGAACAGATTTATTAGTTTATACTTTAAATTATTTTAAATCAGGAGCAAAAGTTTCGGGATATCTCAAGACCCTGGAAGATAAAGGTGTTGATACAAAAACTGCCAATAATTATATCAGCAGTCTATTGCAAAAAGAGTTTTTAATTTCAAGTTTAAGAATTTCAAATTCCACAAATAATAAAGTATTAGAACTGATAAAGGTATTAGAAAGTTTAGGAGTAACTTCTTCAGTATATAAGAATTTTTTAGAGAAGATAATTTCGTACATAGAAGATGAAAAAAATAACGATTATACAAAAATTGAAAAAGAGATGAGTTCCGTTGTAAATTCAAAAGAATATATTCAAATTGATAGTATTTATTCTGAAGAATTAAATTTTTCGAATGAGTTAAAGTTAGAACTGAAATCGTATGCAGAACTCCTATATAGATTAGGTATATTATTCGATGCAAAGGATTATGCTATGGAATACTATTTAAACAAATTTATGGACCATTATGGAATTAATATTGGTATCCCATTAAAGACATTAATTAATGATAAATCTGAGTTAGGCCCTCCACCAACATATACAAATCCGGCGGGGGTATTAGATTATGAATATTATAACTCCAAACATGTAAATCAACGCTCTGATAATCAATTTTTTAGTGAACTAATTTATAAGCTGAATACTATTAATAATGGGGAAATAGATATTAAGACGTTGGTAGATAAATATATTAATAAGGAAATGCCTATAAAAGAAGGAAGTGCAGATATTTATGTATCTGTTTACCAAGATGGAGATAAATTTAGAATTTATCCGTCAGGAAACATTTTTTCGCCATTTGCTGGGAGGACAGCAGGTAGATTTCTTTATGGACTGCCTCATAAACAAGTAGAACAGTTTATAGATGAACAAAAAGAACAGATAACTTATATAAATCCTAATCTAGAATTAGTAAATGTAAATATAAATCCCTTTATTCCTAGATCTTCTAATGTTATGAAAGCAAAAACCCATTGTGATTATGAGTTAACTATTAATTCATACAATAATGAAGAAAAAAAGAAGATAAACTTAGATGATGTATTTGTCTATACGGATGGACAAAATTTTAAATTTTATAGTAAAGAATTAGGGAAAGAAATGAGATTTTCTATTTCTCATATGTTAAATCACCGTTTGAATAGCCCGAATATTTACAGGTTCATTTTGGATGTGGAAATGTTTAGAAATTTCCCTACATATCAATTTGATTGGGGCATGTTTGATGATAAACCTGTATTACCCCTTGTCAGATACGGAAATTATATAATTAAAGCTAAAACTTGGAATTTAAATATAGAAAACAAGAATATGGATTTAAACAAGTATTTAGATGATTTCAAAGTAAAATACCAAGTTTCCAGATTTGTTAAAATAGTTGATTTTGATAACTTTATTCTAATAGATTTGGAAAATAAATCTAATATTGATATTTTACTTAAAATGTTAAAAAAAGAAAGAAAGTTAAAACTAGAAGATGCTGATGAGCTGCTCTACGAAAGTATTTTAAAAGATTCATACGGAAATCATTATATAAATGAAATTGTCTATTCAATTTATGTACAAAACAATTCAAATAAATCAGCAGCAAAAGAGCAGGTTACTTTATATGATCCACTTATCTACAAACAAAGTGAAGCAAAAAATTGGTATTACTTAAAGCTATATCATCCGCTAGGTAAAGATGGAAAAATAATATCTCAAAACTTAAAAGATTTAGCGAATAATTTAACCAGCAAGGGTCAATTTTTCTATATAAAGTATGCAGACCCTAAACCTCATATTCGATTAAGAATAAAATATGAGGAAAAAAATAAGTTATTGGTTCAAGAAGTACTAAAAGATTTTATAGAAACTCTTTACGAGCAAAAAAGAATATATGATGTAGTCTCTACTAAATATAATCGAGAATTAGATAGATACGGTGGACCAAAAAGAATTGAGTATGCTGAAAATGTATTTATTGCAGATTCATTATTAACTCTTAATATATCGCCCCTTATAAATAGAAGCGAGTATAAATCAATCTTTTTAGTTTATACATGTGTAGAATTACTAAAAAGTTTTATAGAAAATGAACAAATTTATAATTGGCTAGAAAAAAACTATGTATTTGATAAAAAGTACTATCAAGAATTTCGTAAAGAAATAAAAGAAGTAGAGCAAAAAAATCCACAAGTTGGAAATTCTCTTTTAATGTTAATGAAATCAAATATAGGTGAAAATTGGCGAATTAGTTTAGGGGATTATAGAGAGCAAATTAAAGATCAGGATAACTTTGATAATTATGTATTATCTATTCTTCATATGCATTTAAACAGATTAGGAATACATAATATAGAAGAAAATAAAATGATGAATTTAATATATTTATATTTAAAAGAAAGGTCTCATAAATTAAAAACTCCAAATAAGCTTGCTAAGAAAGGAGAGGAAGTCATTGTCTAACATGTCTGTAATTAATGATAATAAATATTTAGAAGAAGCTATCTACAAATATGCTCATGAATTTAAGGATATTAAGAATATTATAAGTTTTATCAATGAGGAGTATCAAAAAATAGATTCACCTATAAGAGACTTATTTTATAACTATTCGTATTATGATATTGCAAATGGGTTATTAGGTAACTGTATTTTCCTATCTGAAATGTTTTATCAAACAGGTAAAGAAACTTATCAATACTATACCCACAATATATTTAAATTAGGGATTTCAAGAAATGGCATTGAGAAAATAGACAATCCGGGTCTTTGGTCAGGACTTTCGGGAGTGTGCTTTAGTTTAGAGACATTAAATTCTAATGGCCAATATCAAGAGGTAATTAATAACTGTGATGAGATTTTAAAAAAGCTTATTCACGATAAGATAAAAGAAGTTAAATGTAATTTAGAAAATCAAAATGTAAAAATGGGAGATTACGACCTCATGGAGGGCATGGTCGGAATTGTACAGTATATATTAACTTACAAAAAAGCCGATATAGATTTTCAAAATATTCTTAAGGAGATATCAGAGTATTTTATCGATTTAACAAAATCAACCGATATTAAAAACAAAAAGGTTCCAAACTGGTTGATTAAAGCTGAACATCAGTTTTTAGATAATGAAAAAACTAAATTTGCAAATGGTAATTTTAATCAGGGAGTATCCCATGGAATATGTGGTGTTTTAATTAGTCTAGTAAGTCTTTATAAATTAAATAAAAATCCAGAAATTCAACAAGCAATTGAACGTATAGTGAATTGGTATTATGATACTAAATCAAGCCATCGTGATTATTTTGTTTGGGAAAAAAAATTAAGCTTTGAAAGTTTACAGAATGTTATCTCATATAATGAAAAACAAGTAAATCTAAGCTGGTGTTACGGGGATTTAATGATAATTTATTCCTTATTGTGTGCAAATGAAATCTTAAACGATGAAAAAATAGAAACTTTTTTAAATGATTGTTGTACCAAATATGATCAAAGTCAAATTGAGATAGATTTACTGTCTCCTACGATATGTCATGGGTTTGCAGGAACCTTATTAGTAATAAAAAAAATACAATTAAAGAAGGGCGAACAGATACTTTCTGATTTATACAAAAAACTAACTGAAAAGCTGACTTCCTCCTTTGATAATACAAGCAGGTTCGGCTTTTGGGATGTTGAAGAATATAATGGAAAATTAAATTATTTAAATAAATATAGTCTCCTTTCTGGTAACTCAGGTGTATATTTGACTTTAAATTATTTAATAAAGGGAACTGTAAAAACAAATTGGATGTCATTGTTTTTATTAGATAATTGAAAGGAAGAGATTAAGTGAGGGGAAATTTATGACTTTAATAAATTTACTACGTTTAATAAAATGGCCAAAGAAGTTATTAATTATAATTATCATCTTTTCAATTGTATCAGCCGGTATATCTTTGACATTGCCAATTTTAACGAGAGATTTAATTGATGCTTTAACAAACCAAAGTATAACTAATAATGAAATATTAATATTTATAGGGCTATTTATTGTAAACGCATTAGTTAGTGGCTTTACATATTATTTAATCAAAGTTTTGGGCAGTAAAATAATGTATAATTTACGCTCAACAATATTTGCACATATTTTAAAACTGAAAACAGCTTTTTATGATCAAACGGAGTCAGGAATCGTAATAAGCAGGATGACAGATGATATTGAAAATATTAATAGCTTTGTAACCGAAAAAGTAACGAATTTACTTTCTCAAATTATTATAGTAATTGGTGCAGTTTCTATGTTATTTGTCCTTGATTGGAAAATTACATTACTTATATTTATAGCTATTCCAGTTGTTCTCTTAGTTATATTACCAATTGGAAATATGACTTATAAGGTTGCTCTTGAGAAACAAGATTCCTTAGCCAATTTCACAAGTTTGATGAATAGAGTATTATCAGAAATTCGTTTAGTTAAGGTATATAATGCTGAAAAAAAAGAATTTAATTTAGCTAATAAAAGTTTAAAAAATATGTATAGATTAAATTTGAAAGAAGCCAAAATTCAATCGATTGTGTCACCTATTGTTACAAGTGTAGTTCTAGGTGTATTATTTTCTGTTCTTGGTTATGGGGTTTATCGTATTTCCAATGGAACATTAACAGCAGGAACCTTTGTAGCGGTTGTATTTTACTTAGTACAAGCCATTACCCCTATGGCATCACTATCAGCATTTTATACAGAATTTAAGAAAACGGAAGGATCTACGAAAAAATTATATGATTTGTATTTAGAAGAATCAGAGCAGCTTGATCAGTTTGATAATAAAGGAACATCTAAATCTTTAGTAAATAATCTTAATGAAAATATTACATTTAGTAATGTGTCGTTCTCTTATAATCGGTGTTTGTCAATATAGTTGTCGCATCGAGCTATTTTACTTTTCTACTAAACTCCTATTCGTTCCAATCAAATCCCCAATTCAATCGAAGCTAGCGCGCTGTGCTTGCTGTCCTGTTGAAGTTCAATGGAAAGAAAATCGCTTTCCATTGAACTTCAACAGGGAAAAGGGGGATTTTTTATTCCTGAACGACTTCTTTTATCGGATTCAGTGCGACTTGTTGTTGCGCTGACCAATTGCGTGTCTGCCCAGCCCAACGTTCTGGATGCTTTTGTTTGGCTTCTTCATACACTAATTTTCTTTTCTCTAAAATTCCGATATGTTTACCAGTATGGCACTGCACCGGCGTCACAAATTTCAAGGCGCTATGTAAATGTACTTCGTTGTACCAGCGGACAAATTTTAATGCCCAAGCACGTGCTTCCACTACGGACTTAAACCCTTTTCGCGGGAAATCAGGGCGGTATTTCAACGTCCGAAACATCGCTTCTGAATAGGGATTATCGTTGCTGACACGTGGTCTTGAATACGAGCTTTGAATGCCCATTTTCTCCAGAAACCCTTGAAAAGTGGAGGCTTTCATCGGGCTGCCATTATCCGAATGAAGGACGAGTGGTGCACCTTGAATTTTTTCATTCAGTACCGCTTTTTGCACCAGTTGCTCCGCATAGTTTGCTTCTTCGGTTTCCCAAACCTCCCAGCCGACAACCTTGCGACTAAATAAATCAATGATTAAATAAAGACGATAAAACATACCTTTCACAGGTCCTGCTAACCACGTAATGTCCCATGTCCATACTTGATTCGGTGCCACAGCAAGATGACTTTCCGGTACCCGCTTCGTCGGTTTTTGACTAAAGCCTCGGTGATTTTGCATCTTTTCTTCGCGTAATACACGGTAAAATGTTGATTCTGAAGCGATGTACGTTCCTTGATCGGCTAACTTTGGGACAATTTGTGTTGGTGGTAAATCGGCATATTCATCCTGCTTCACAACGGTTAAAATCTCTGTTCGTTCTTCTTCGGACAGCTTATTTTTCGGTAGGGGACGCTTAGCGATAGGGCGTTGGTCCCACTGGATTTCCCCGTCCTTTACCCAACGTTCATACGTGCGAACACTAATATGCAATTCTTCACATGCTTTTGCCAATCGCGCCCCGTTTCGGTTCGCTTCTTGAATCAATTCTACTGCGAGTTTGCGATTTGACGGGCAGGTCATTCTTCCTCGTCGTCCCCCCAAATCGCTTGGGCCTTTTTTCGAAGGAGTAATAAGGCTGCCGCTTCTGCCAATGCCTTTTCTTTCTTCTGTAAGTCCTTCTCCAACGCCTTTGCCCGCTGCTTTTCTTCCTTTAATTGCCCATTCAACTGCTTTGCCTGATCAAATGCCTGACCATTTGCCTGAAGACAAACTTCTTTCCACGCTTCGATCTGCTCACGATATAAGCCTTTTCGACGACAATATTCCGCTAACTCAGCTTCATTCATCGAGAAGGTTTCCATTACTACTAAAAATTTATCATGGCTGTTCCATTTGTCGCTTGTTTGACCATTGCCAGGTGTTGCACTACCTGCTGCACGTGCTTCCTTGCGCCATTTATATAGGGTGGCTTCTGTAATGCCTGTTTCCTCATTTATTTTCGCTACCGCTTCGTTTTGTGGTGGCATCATGCGTGCAACAACGGCTTTTTTTTGTTCAGCCGTGTAGCGGATACGTTCTCTTTTCATTGTCATTTGTCTCGACCTCCGTGTTTTTACTTTACTATGCCACGTAAGCTCGGTACGACATCTATCCTAACAGAGGGGGTAATGGAAAAGAGCAAGTATTGAAAAATATTAACTTTTCAATACCAGCACATAAGGTGACAGCTATTGTAGGTCCTTCTGGATCAGGAAAGTCTACAATATTCTATTTACTCGAAAGGTTATATCAACTTTCTGAAGGAGAAATTTTATTAAATAATATTAATATAAATGAGTATCCTTTAGATGAATGGAGAAAGCAAATAGGTTATGTAATGCAAGAAAGTGGTTTAATGGCGGGTACTTTAGAAGAAAACTTAGTATATGGCATTGATGAAAATTATGAAATTAAAGATTTAGAATATGCTGCAAGTATTTCCAATTCAAGCCAGTTTATATCTAAATTTGAATCCAAATTTCAAACACAGGTCGGTGAGAGAGGCGTTAAGTTATCAGGTGGGCAAAAGCAGAGAATCTCTATTGGTAGGGCACTTTTAAGGGATCCCAATATTTTATTACTGGATGAAGCAACTTCTAGTTTGGATAGTGAAAGTGAATTCTATGTGCAAGAAGCCATCTCAAAATTAATTAAAAATAGAACTACTTTAATAATTGCACACAGACTTTCTACAATAAAAAATGCCGATCAAATTATATTTTTAGATAATGGTGTAATTACAGGTATAGGTAAGCATGATGAACTCGTAATATCACACGAAAAATATCGATATTTTGTACAAACACAATCATTTGATTAAGGTGGGAATAAATAATGATTTTACTAGATATATTGTTCGATATATTTATTGCTATATATACTTCTTTAGGGTTTGGTACACCTCAACATAAAATCAATACTAAGATGGATAAACTAGCGAAATATAGTCCTGAATTATATAATTTGTATATAAGTGATAAAGATTTATTTGAGAATGATGAAAAGCTTTCAACTTTGATATTAAAGCACCCAGTAAAAAGTAAGGAAGATAAAGAAAAATTAGTAGATGAAATAAGAAATCTTTTAAATATTAATAGGAACCTTATTAATGAAAAATAAAATACCTTTACATCATTTCCAATGGAATTTAGAAATGTTAAAAATACCTTATGAAGAATTATATGCTAAAAAATGCTTTGTTCCCAAAGTAGCACTTATAGATAGTGGTATTGATAAATATCATCCAGAGCTAATTAAAAAAATTAATATAGAAGATTCTTTTGATTTTTCTGGTGATGATAGTGATATTTTAGATCTAACTGGACATGGGACCATGGTGGCCGGAGTTATTTGTGCAGAAGAAGTAATTAAAGGTTGTTTCCCAAATGTCGAGTTAATCGTATATAAAATCTCTAATGATAATACTTATAGGATAAAAAACTTAATAAATGCCATTGTGAAAGCAATAGAATCCGAAGTTCAAATTATTAATCTAAGCTTATCCTTACCTTTTGATAAAATGAATCAGTCAACTATAGATATTATTTGTAAGTTATTTGAAAAAGCAAACAGCTTAAATATTTTCATCACTATAGCTGCAGGAAATCAAAATAAAAAAATCCCACCTAACTTTACTAATAGATTTAATAATGTATATTTAATCGGAGCTACAGACCGAGGAGGCTTAAAGAGTAGTTATTCTAATTATGGTGCAATAGATTTTTTAGTACCTGGTGGAGACTGGCGACAAGTTGAATTTAGTTTAGATGATCCAATTGTTACATGCTTTCCTACATATTTGCATACAATGGATCAGTTAAACAATAATATAGGTATATCAAAAGGATATTGCATAGGTTATGGTACTAGTATAGCAACTGCTCATTGTACAGGGATTATCGCGTTTTTGATATCTGATTATTTTGATAAATTCAAAAGAATTCTTAAACCTAATGAACTATATAGTATATTGATAAAATTATCTCGTTTAGATAAATCAGAGGATTCACTACATGGGGAATTAAGTTTTCGTAATGCACACATTAATAACCTATGGAGAAATATATTCTAAAGTATAAGAATCATAAATAATGTCAAATCTAAAATTAAAAGCAAGTATGAAATCATAATTTAATTTCATACTTGCTTATACTTTGATAAAATAAGCCGGATTTGAATGACAGGACTGTTATATACTCCCACAACAATTCGGACCTCCGGGGAGAGTTACCTCACCTTCATACTGGACATAGGTAGACCACCTGGTTTCGGGGCTACGAGCACATACTAATTCGCCCCATTCAGACTCGCTTTCGCTGCGACTCCATCTTCTCAACTTAACCTCGTACGTAATCGTGACTCGTTGGTACATTAATTAAATACTTTATTGCCAAAAACCCAGATGATTAAACAAATATAAAAATATAAAAACTTTTCTAGCATAGACAAAAGGAAAAGCCGAAAGTGATATCTCTTATCTAGCAATTATCAGCTGAGTGTTTGTACAGAAGAGCAACAAAATAGAATACAAAGCAGCTGTTTAGACAAGGGGACCTTTGACAAGAGAGTAAGGATAATCTAGTAATCTATACTGAAATACAAGTATATCAATATCCATTATTAGCAGTAGATCTTAGTCTTTTTTCTAGTACGCATACATAGCCAATAATTGTACTTCGACATTGGATAGAGGAGGAAATCCGGGGACGCCAACCATTTGATTGTTTCCTGCTCTTTTTTCAAGGGGAAGTGAGGAATTTATTAAAGAGCAATAAATATCAAAAATAATAGTTAAATTTAATATAACTTAAAATAAACAAGTTAATTAAAGGAGATGTATAAAGATGAAGAAAAAAGAATCACTTAAAGGATGGCAACTCATCAGTTCTAATCCTGATATATACAAATTCGAATTGGACGAAAATATATTCTATTCGGGTAGAAAATCAGGATTACTTTATTCAAAAAAAGGTGCTGGTATTGGAGAATTTGCAACAATAATGCAGAAATTTCAAGCAAGCATTTATATAGGAAAACAAATAAAAATGTCTTGTTATTTAAAAACGGAGCAATTGTCAAGATGTCAGGCTTGGCTTCAAATTAATGATTCGTATGACGATGTAATTATGTTTAAGAGTATAGATAACAGCAGTTTACAACAAAATACAGATTGGAATCAGTACTCAATGATACTTGATGTACCTAAAGAAGGGGCTTCTATTCTTTTCGGAGTGCAACTTTTCGGAATAGGAAAGGTTTGGGCTGATAATTTTAGTTTTGAAGAAGTAAATGAAGTAATTAGTGGAGTACATCAGGATACAAAAATGGCGGCGATACTGAGAAGCATGCTGTAGAATCCGTAAATTAAAACTAGCGAACTTGAATGATTAATACTATTTTAAAATAATTTATAAGTTTTCGAAATAATAAATTTTTTAGGGGCTATAAATTTTACTCAAACAGAAAATACTGTATGCTGATGGTGAGCTTTTCATTACAAAGGAGGACAACTCATGAATCGTTTTGAAGGAAAAGTTATAATTGTTACCGGTGCAGGTTCTGGATTAGGACAAGCTGCCACATTGCAGCTTGCAAAGGAAGGCGCAAAGCTTGTACTCGTTGATTTAAATCAGGCAGGACTGGATGAAACGAAGAAAAAAGTGCTTGAAGTAGCACCAAATGCTGAAACATTGTTAGTGACAGCAAACGTAGCTACAGAAAGTGAAGTTGAAAATTTTGTGAATCAAACGGTTGAGAAATTCAGCAAAATTGATGGTTTCTTTAACAATGCGGGAATTGAAGGGAAGCAAAACTTAACTGGAGATTACGGTATTGAGGAATTTCATAAAGTTATATCCGTCAATTTGAACGGTGTCTTCTATGGTATGAAATATGTGCTGAAAGTGATGAAGGAGCAAGGATACGGCTCGATTGTCAATACAGCTTCGGTTGGCGGAATCCGCGGTGTCGGAAACCAGTCAGGCTATGCGGCTAGTAAACATGGTGTTGTCGGGTTAACGCGTAACTCGGCGATTGAATACGGCCAATACGGAATTTCGATTAAAGCAATTGCCCCGGGTGCGATTATGACGCCAATGGTAGAAGGATCACTGCGCCAAATGGGTGGCGATAACTGGGAGGAAGTCGGCAAGGAGTTTGTAAAGCCAAATCCGATGAGACGTTTCGGTAAGCCGGAAGAAGTCGGTTATTTAGTAGCATTCCTGCTATCTAACGAAGCGGACTTCATTAACGCAGCGGTTATTCCAATCGACGGCGGGCAGTCCTATAAATATTAAATGGTAATCCCCTTAAAACATTTAAGGGGATTTTTTGTACTCATTGATTCTCTTTCTTTTTTAACGCTTCAATACCCGGCTTTCCAATAAATACGTTACTTCGTATTTCTCAGCCAGTCCTTTTAAAAAGGTTAGTAGTTCACTGAAGTTTGTTCTTTGTATCAATTGTTCATACTGTTTTTTCTCTTCTTCGGTTGCAACCTTTTTAAAATAACCCCACATATGTTGGCAAGCATTGCGCATGCTGCCTTCTGTTGGTGTTAAGCTTAATGCCTGTTCGATCAGCGCTGAAATTTCTTCATAAGAGGCTTTATTTTTCATCGCCTGACGAATTACATTGTAATGATTTTGGCTATAAAACATCACATTGTATTTTTCCTCACGCCAAAGGATTTCCGTCTTTTTTTGATTCATAAAAGAGTCATCCTCCCATTCCACTTTTGCATAATCTACTAGTTGTTCACATTATATAAGATAGATAAAAGTTTTGCTTTTATAAGGAGTCAAATCCAACTTATAGTGTAAAAAGTTTGTATAATGAAGATAGGTTTTAAATTTACTGAATTTACTTAAAATTGAAGGAAAAGAGGGGTTCTAATGGTAAATGAACTAACAACAGTGAATGGACAATTAACAGGAGAGTCGGTATACCGGGATAAACCAGTTATTCAGGCTGCCGAAACAATTTTCGTCAATGAATTTACAGATGGTGTGTTAAATCCGAATGCACCAATGTTAGGACCTTTAAAAGATGGGGGTACAATCATTGCCAATACAGCACCTGGTTGTTGGGGCCCAATGATTACACCGACGATTCGCGGGGGGCACGAAGTAACAAAGCCCGTATATGTGGAAGGGGCGGAAGTCGGGGATGCAATCGTTATTCAAATTAAATCGATTCAAGTTACATCGATTGCGACTTCTTCGGGAACAGACGAAGCACAAAATGAACGCTTTATCGGGGATCCTTTCGTAAAGGTGAAATGTCCGGGGTGCGGGAAGCTACATCCGCCGACAATTGTACAAGGAATCGGTCAGGAGTCGGTAAAATGTATGACATGCGGGACGGATACAACACCATTTAAAATTTCCAACGGCTATACGATGGCATTTAATTCAAAAGGGAATGTCGGATTGACGGTCGGAAAAGAAGCTGCTCGCCGGATTGCCCAAGACAGCAAAAATTATATGAGAACTCCGGAAAATTCGATTCAAAATCCGATTACTTCATTCGCGCCGAGTGACCTGATCGGGGTACTAGCAAGAATGCGTCCGTTTGTTGGACAGCTTGGGACAACGCCGTCAAAAGCGATGCCGGATTCTCATAATGCTGGTGATTTCGGAACATTTCTAATTGGAGCGCCACATGAATTTACAATGACCGAAGACGAGCTGAATATCCACCGTACAGATGGACATATGGATATTAACCGTGTGCGCGAAGGGGCAGTTGTCATTTGTCCTGTAAAGGTTCCTGGTGGGGGTGTATATGTAGGGGATATGCATGCAATGCAGGGCGATGGTGAAATTGCCGGACATACGACTGATGTATCGGGTATTGTACAGCTACAGGTAAGTGTACTGAAAAAAGTAAATTTGGACGGTCCTATCTTGCTGCCGAATGTTGAAGATTTGCCTTATACCGCAAAACCTTTTACGAAAGAAGAAAAGCGCATTGCTCGTGATTTGGCAGAGGAATTTGGTGTGAAGCAGGTTGAGGAAAGTTTCCCGTTATCGATTGTAGGAACAGGGATTAACTTAAATGTGGCTACAGAAAATGCACTCGAGCGCGCGGCAAAGTTATTTGAACTGACAGTGGAAGAAGTGAGAAACCGTGCAACCATTACCGGTGGAATTGAAATAGGACGACATCCGGGTGTTGTGACCGCTACAGTTCAAATACCAAAAACACTTCTGAAAAAAGCACGACTGTTTAAAACAGTTAAGCGTCAGTACGACTGAATACCGTTTATCAAAGCAGCAATGTCATAGTTAATTAGATAAGTTTTTGTTCTTTATTTTTCGGGAAATAGGAAATTACTAGAAAAGTAGAGGGGATGAAGCGATGCAGCCATTGATCAAGAAAATAGAAGCTCTTGTCATCTCAATTAGCGTTCAGTCAGGTATTGGTATTATTGAAGCAATTAGTGAAAAAGACGGCAATAAGAAAGTCATATTTCAAATTACATCAAAAACGCCTTTAATGACAAAGGACGGGTACCAAATTGGGGCATCTGCCATTCCGGTCAAGGCGAAAATTATTGCCTTTATTGATTCCAGAAATCCGTTGCCGATGGTTTCCCCGCCGCATACAACGCCACTACTGATTATTTTTGATCAGTTTGATAAAGATGGCGAAGTATGTGTCGGTGCATTTGATCGGCAGCTTTACTGTGATCAGCTGAAGCTTAAACTCCATGTCAGTGAAAAAACAGAAATTGTGGATTTGACTGGAAAGCGCGTGGATCAGAAAGATTTGGAAGGAAAGATGCTGTTCGTTTTTTATGATCGTGCAACAAAAAGCAAACCAGTGCAAGCCAATCCATCAAAAATTATCGTGACCTCTATTTTGCATAACGAATAGCTATGAGGCATATCGATTTCTATTGTTAGTACGTATGTATAAAGCAAGATTTCATACGAATTGCTGCAAATGAAGCGATATGCTTTTTTTTGTGGAATCAGCATGAAGGAAAGTAAAAAAATTAAAAACGTTACATACACATTTATTTTTTGGTATATTTTTGTATAGAAATAAGGTGGAAAAAATGGAGGGATCTTTGTTGTTGCTTTCATTTGATGAGCAGCTCTTTCAACAGACGAACGGACAAACAGGGGAAAAGCTAGAGCAAGCTTTGGAAGAAAAGTTTCTATTTGTAAAACAAACTGCGATTTGGGGCGCACCTATACAAAGCAATGAATTTTTGTTGGAGCAGGAGCGTGCAGAGAAGTTTTGCTTTCAGTTAATCAAAAACTATTGGGGAAGATTAGATTTATTTTTTTATGATTCAGTTAACGAGACGAATACAGTGAATGAAAAAATGGAGCAGTTTTTTGCCAAGCAGCAAAACAGAAAAGCGCTATTTTCATTTTTACATACACAGGGGGAAGTGGCATTTGACCAGCTGATTGAATATATTTTTTCAAAGCCAGTCCCTGTATCTCATATACAAACAGAACTTAAGAAAATTTATGTGTACAAAGTGAACAATCATTTTTTTGTGCAACCGATTTATTGTGCGAATGAAAAGTACTGGGAAATAATTGGTGCGAAAAAGATTTATTCACTTTTTTTACAAGTACCTTTAAGAAAAATTACGAAACCTGTTGAATTAATGAAGCATTTTAAAGCATTGCTTGCCGGACAATTGACGGCGAATCGGAT
Source organism: Solibacillus isronensis (assembly GCF_900168685.1). Lineage (NCBI taxonomy): Bacteria > Bacillati > Bacillota > Bacilli > Caryophanales > Caryophanaceae > Solibacillus > Solibacillus isronensis. The sequence continues at coordinate 65,086 of NZ_FVZN01000005.1, forward strand.
AGCGACAATCATTCATAAGCTTGTACAGAAGATTGATTATGAAAATCCGAAATCGGATGAAGTAAAGCAGCTGCATCTATTAAATGTCCGCACGCATTTTACGAGCGGGCGACGCCACATGCTGAAGCTTCGAAAATGCATTCAGGCATTACTGGAAAATTGGTCAACCGGAAAGTTTGCATTGAATACGAAAGAGCAAACACTGCTTGGCTATATGTTGTTTCAGGAAGCGGTTTATAAAAGAGATTATCGGAGTATTTTGCTGCAAGGGATGTATTTAATTGAGGAGGAGCGGATAAATAATCATGCAATCGAACTTGTTGTTGAATATGCAGATGTGTTGAGCAGCATGAACCCGCAGCCCGATACACTTGTGAAAGATTACCGGGAAAACTACTTGGAGCATGTCTTTTATGAACTGATTAATAGTGTTGTAAAAGAGGAGCAGTTTGAGCTTGGGATAGAGCTGTTAAAAAATTATGAGCTTGCGTCATGTGCAGCCATATTTCAGCTTCTTCATGCCGACGAAACGGAAACAATTCTGCATATGATCGAGGCAACTGTTCAACGTGATATTGCTCAATTAGTTGATGGGTCTCCACAAAATATCCGGGAATCAATCATTATTTGGCAACAGCAATATTCAAATAAAAACAATGATTATTATCGTATAGCTGAAATGACATCACAACATATATGCAACTTGCTGAAAATACTGTTTTGGGCTGAAGAAGACCTGCTAGTGGAGAAACTGTTAGCGGTCTATAAGAAATATTTGCTCATACCGCATCATTTCCAATATTTGCGCCAGTTTATTGAGCGCCGTGTTGTATTATGTTAATAATGAAAAGGTGAAGCAATGCCGATGCATGCTTCACCTTTTTGTTTTATTGTAATACGCCATCGTTTGTTAGCTGTTCGATTTGTTCTTTAGTATAGCCGTAAGCAGTTAAAATTTCCTCGGTATGTTCACCTATTTTTGCCCCGACATGTTTGTAAGTCGGTTCAACACCGCTTATTTTTAAGGCTGTTCCAATTTGGCGCTGTGAGGATCCGTCCGGTTTCTGAACATCTACAAGCATATTCCGCGCTTTAATTTGCGGGTGTTCGCAAGCTTCGTCAAATGTAAGTACCGGCTCCACACATCCATGGAAATCTTCATTGAAAATTTCAAGCCATTGATCAAATGTTTTCGAGCAAAACGCATCGGTAACTGCTTCTTTAAAGCGTTGCTGTGTATAGTAGGAGTCATTAAATGTGCTGTCGATCAGTTCCGGAATGCCAAGCGCTTCACATAGAAGTTTGCGGAATTGTGGCTCCAGGCTGCCAACTGAAAAGTAACGACCGTCTTTCGTACGGTAGTAATCATAAAATGTTCCGCCATTTAAAATTTCCTCTTCCGGCTGAGGTGGACGGCCGCTTCCAAGATATTGCGTCCCGTATAAAGCATTCATCGAAAACATCGCATCGGTCATTGAAACATCGATAAATTTTCCTTCACCCGTTTTTTCACGGTGAAGAGCAGCAGCTAATATTCCGATAGCAGCATGCATCGTCCCCCCTGCAATATCCGCAATTTGAATACCCATTGCAACAGGCTTTTTATCCTTTAAACGGGAATGATGAAGCACCCCGCCAATTGATAAATAGTTATTATCATGGCCTGGCCGCGTTGCATATGGCCCTGTTTGCCCATAGCCTGTAATTGCACAGTAAATGAGACGCGGGTTGTATTCACGCAGTGTTTCATAGTCGATTCCTAGGCGCTTCATCACACCAGGACGGAACCCTTCAATGACAATGTCGTAATCTTGGATAAGCTTTTTAATGATTTCAATGCTCTCCGCAGACTTTAAATTGAGCTGCAAAGATTTTTTTGAACGGTTTAAATGCTGATGGAAGTAAGATTCTTTATTTTCATCATACGGCGGCATAATCCGCATTAAATCAACACGGCGCTCTGACTCCACATGAATCACATCTGCCCCGAGATCCGCAAACATCATGGACGCAAGCGGTCCAGGTAATAGAGAAGAAAAATCCAAAACTTTTAACCCATTTAAAATAGTCATACCCATCCCCCTTATGTGTTGAACAGTTGTTGTTGAAGTATTAAATGTTAATTATGGAAAGTAGAAAACCTTTGCCTGAAAGTAGAAAGTATTGGTGATAAAGTGGAAAGTTCTGAGTGAAAAGTAGAACCAACCCAAATCGAGAGCTTTAAAAAGATCCGAATATGCCAACACTTTCATTAAAATATAAATATAAGAAAAAGAGTCCCCTTATTTTCTAATTCTCTATTATCTATTATATTTTAAATACTCTGAAAATTATAGTGCGAAAATAAGCAAATTGTGCAGAAATATAGGAAAAACAAACAGAGATAGATTATTTACTGTTTTTTAAAAAAAGTATCTATAGTTAGTAATATAATGGTATTTTAGTGAATATTAACTAAGTATAGAAACCCTATTAAAGATTAGAAAGTTTTTAGCTAGGGTAAAGTATGGATGGTTGGCTATTTATTTATAGAACGATTTTGCTTTATGACATTCAAGTCGGAGCAGGATCGTTCCTTTTTTTGTCCAAATTTAGAAAACCAGAATAAAAATGAAAAACTGCATAAATTTCATACAGTTTTGCGCACGGTTAGCCGATATAAATAATAGAAGTTTTTACTAGATTGAACATGTTACGACATTTCAAAAAGGAGGGATTTTCTAACATGGACTCGAAAAAAGCACAAAAACTCTCAAAGGCAGCGGTCGCAACGGTTTTGGCGACAAGTGGTGTGCTAGTTGCAATACCCCACCAGGCAAATGCCTATTCATTCAGTGATTTAAACCCAAATGCGGATTATTATGAGCCTATTATTGATTTAGCTAATCGTAAAATTGCAACAGGCTATTCAAACGGTACATTTAAACCAAATGCAGCAATTACTCGTGAAGATGCCGCAAAAATGCTGGCACTGACGATTGATGTAAATATAACAAATCCAAAAAACCCCGGCTTTAAAGACGTGACGGTGAATAATCCATACTACCGTTACATCGCCGCATTGGCAGAGGCGGGTGTAATTAGTGGTTATTCAGATAAAACCTTTAAACCAAAAGAGCCGATTACACGTGGACAAATGGCGAAAATTTTAACGCTTGGCTTCAAGTTTGGCATTTCCACAAAACTTAACCATGGTTTCAAGGACGTTTCAAATAAAAATGCCAATGTATATTTTATACAGACACTATACGATTTAAATGTTACAAAAGGAAAAACACCTGTTTCATTTGATCCTTTTAATACCGTAACACGCGGGCAGATGGCGACATTTATTTGGCGTGCAGAAAAAGCGGACCGCGGCAATCCTGTCTACACAGTCGGGGATATTGTAGGGAATCAAATATACATAAACGGTGTCGCGTACATGGCGGCATCCCATTTACGCAGTATCATTAATGCAGGAAATCAAAATGTATTAAAAGGTGCTTACATCGAGGGAAGCTATTCAGGAAAGACCCTTCAAAGTATTTCGAAGCTGACAATCAATGCGAGCGGAAATTCTTCGCGTTTATTGGCGCTTGATGGGGGCTATTCTTCGTTTGCAGGGGAACTTGTCGTTCATGGAAGCTATGTGCGCTTCAAAAATATTAATTTTACCGGACGTGTAGAAGTTGCGGAAGCACCACGACGTTCGCTTGGAGCATTGGGGAATGTGCGTATTGCAAGTATAGGAAACTTCGCATCGTTTATCGATTGGGAAACACCAACAAATCCTAAAAACGAAGATTTCCTGAACCCTGTTGATAAAGAAACATTGCAGGATAAACCGGACCCGACAAAGCCTGAGCACCTGCAAAAATACACAGAACGTATGGCAAACGTTAAGAAGTATGTTGACTTTGAAAACTCGGATATACGTCATTTGTATGTAACTGCTGACCGTACATTTTTAAAGGCCAACTATGATATCGACCGCCTGACAGTACAGGGAAATGTAGCAAACATGGAATTGTATGCGAGCCCGACCGCGATGTATATCGATACGGATTATAATGTTTCGATTTATGGTGTTCATGATATTCAATACATGTATAAAAACACGTTGAAAAATGTGTACCTGAATACAGACAGCACATATGATTATTATTACATTACATCAAGCAACGGCTTTACGAATCTTGGTACACATGCCTATATTTCTAAAGCAATTATGCCGAACAATAAAACCGTAAACGATGTGTTTGACGATTATAAAACGGATGATCCGAACATTGGGTATGTAGAAGATGAAAACGGAAAAGCGGTTGACCGTGATCCGGTGGAAAATACAATTATTACTGATGTTACGTCCCCTACAATTACACAGCTGGATGTGGCAGCGGGCGGATCGACAGCCGATGTGACATTAACAGCGGATGAAGATGGAACGTACTACTATGTTATTAAAAAAGCAGATGAAAAAGCGCCAACAATCAGCGAGATTAAAACTGGCGGTACAAAATACAACGGCAATGGGCCAATCGTAATGGACGAGCCTGTGCAATTTACTGTACCCGGTCTGGAAACGATGACGGACTATGTCATTTATGCAATTGTAATTGATGATGCGGATAATGTATCGGAGAAGGAAGAACAGGAATTCTCGACAATCGATAACCGACCACCGACATTCCGCCTCGATAAAGGCGAAACGATGTACGGCGGAAAGCGCGTGCAATTTGTTATTAAGGGAATTACCGAGCCGGGCGAATACTACTATTATATTCGTGAAAAGTCTCCAGTTACGATGCCGGATCCGACTGTCGATGAAATTATGAAGCGCTATACAGGAAAAGGAACTATTACAAAACCCGATGATATCGTTATTACCGAAACGAAATATGGTGCAACTCCGGCGATCGGCGATATTAAGCCGAATACAGAGTATGAAATATATGCAGTGATGGTTGATAAATCAGGTAATAAAATGCGTAACCCTGCACCGAAGATTACGTTGAAGACCGAAGCACCGGATACGACTTACCCTTATGTTATTAATTCAGAATTAATGCCTGCAAGCTCATCTAATTCAAATGAAGGTTATTTCTACATTTCAGTCAGTGAAGAGTTAGATAAAGCAAGTGCTGAAAATGTTAATAACTATGTATTATCAGGAACCGGTATCGTCAATATTACAGGTCAAAAGGAAATCAAACCAAGTGAAGTAGTTTACTCGAATAAACGTATTCGTATTAAAATTCCTTCTGTTACAGCGTTAGTAAATGGGGATACAATTCGTACAACGATATTACCAGGAGTAAAAGACTTAGCGGAAAATGAATTTGAAAGTGCACTAACAGCTCCAGGAGGAAATCCGCCACGTAACTATGCGGTTTATAACCATACTGATGCATTAGCACCAAAATTAAAGATCGATAAAGTGGAAGCTTCACCAACAGACAATAAATTTTTAATTGATGTAACGACTAATAAAGCTGGTACTTACTATTACATGATATTAGAGAAGGGGTATTTTGATAAAAACTCTAATATTACACCACGCGATTTTGTAGATGAATTTGATTCTGAAACAGTAACAGGGGCTTTTCAGTCAAACGGCTTAAATGATTATTTAGCTAAAGGTTCAGGGCCGGCTGAAGTAGGGAAAATTAAGTTGCCACCTATTTCAAGACCAAGTGGAGTTAGTGAATTTAAAGATTACGCCATTTATATTTTGCTGAAGGACCGTTCAGGAAAAATCTCGGTATGGGATCAAAAAACATTAATTACTGATACGAAGCCACCTTTAACTTCGAATTATAAAATTCAAGCACCGGTGACAGGTAATGATAGTTATAAAAATAAAACAGCCTTAATAACATTTAATGCGGATGAAAGCGGTACACTTCATGTTGCTGCAATTCCAAAATATAAGAAGGATTTACCGCCAAATAACAACAATTATATTTGGAATAAAGACTCTTCGGGAGAAAGTTATTTCAATACGGGTAATGGCACCCTAAATACGACACGTAGAGATATAAATATTATTGATGATATTAACACGTATAATAATGCTGCACGTTTGCAGTACTTTAAAGACTTTGGAATTAAAGCAGGAAAATATATTTCGAAAGAATATGAGGTTGGGAATCCTACAGTAACAATCGAAAATCTTGACCCTCATATGGAATACAACTTTTTAATCGGTGTGGAAGATGCATACGGGAACTTTACTGTTCGAAAAGTAGATGAGGACAAACCGTTAACCTCTTCAGATCAGCCAAATGGCGAACTAATTGTTGAGAATTTTTATACAGATGGTGTGAAGCCGTATATTATCGATTCCACTCGAAATGATGCGGTGAAACCGATAGACCAAGCATACGTTTTAATGGAAAATGAAGCTTTGATTTATAGAGAAAAGTTAAATTCGAGTGATGCTGATCAATTGAAATTTACGATTACATTCAATGAAACAATAATGCGCCAAAATACGGTAAATAACTTTAATAAGAGCAGTTTAAATTCTTCCAACTGGAAAGGAATTTTAAATATTGCGGGAGACGGTGTAACGGAAGAAAATTTTGAATTTGTTTCTTATACTGAAGGAACTCCAGCTACAACAAATCAATCCACTTTAGTATTAAAAGCAAAAGATGTTACAACTGCTAATAAAACAATAACAGTTACAATGGATGATTCGGTTGATGTATATGATTATAAAGGTCATAATCGATTCGATATTTCCAAGATTGGTAAGTATATTTACCCGGTTGAAGCACTGGCAGTTAATATTAAAGAAATCACGAACTATGGAAACTACTTTGTTCGAATTCGAGTGGAGTCTAGTATACCAGTGAAGTACGGTCAACGCTTCTACTATGCAGTTATGAATAGTAATGCATCTACACCTCCAACCTTTGAAGACGCAAGAAGAGCAGCGCAAGGTGGAACAAAAATAACAGGTATGACTATAGCTGGAACAAATATTATGGACGAAGCTCGTGACGGAAGCAGAATCTGGGATTTAACTTTACCATCCAATGCGACAAATGTATTTGGTGGTGGACAAAAAATCTACTTCTTTACTGTTGATAATTTCGGTAATATAATTCAGGCGAAAAATTCAGATGGTACTGCAAATCATGTTGTTATTCCATCCAATGTGACTACACCAGCACCAAAACCTATTGAGGATTAACCTATATTTTTCTTTTTAATTACACTAATTTCAAACCAATTCCACAAGGCGAAAGCTAAGATGCTCGAGCTGAAAACAGCGAAAGAGAAACGAACGTATGTAAATATTGAACATATTCAAACAATACATTTCGTATAGGCACGTTGTAATAAGCGGCGTTATGCAATCAATCCCTATAGTTTTTACATGTACAGAAGCTTGTATAGAAATTTGGCGTGGCAAGATTAAGGTAACAGAGCTATAAGTAACGGAGACACAATTCAATTTGAATTAGTGTCTTTTTTGTTTGGCTGATGCTGGATTGCCCTCTATAAACGTTATACAAAGGTAATAAAATTTAATGGAAATTGTAAAAGGATTGGAATTTAAATTCGAACAATAAATCTGAAAAAGTTACCTATTAATTAGGATTGAAATCAAGAAATAAAGGGTAAACGTTTTAGAGTAAAAGTAAAAAAATTGAAAATGCATTATTGGTAAAGATTATACAATATTGATTTAAATGTATAACGTTTGACAAAAAAAGTTATCAATCTACATATATGAGAAAAAGAAAATGTCATTTTAATAATTAGTAGGGGAGCGCAAATATGAGAAAAAAAGTCATTGTTATTGGAGCGGGTGTAGCAGGGTTGGCTAGTGCAATTCGTCTACAGCAAGCGGGTTACGAAGTGGAACTGTTTGAAAAGGAAACAATGCCGGGCGGAAAAATGCATCGAATAGAAAAGGATGGTTTTAAGTTTGATTTGGGGCCAACCATTGTGATGATGCCGGAACTTTATAGGGAGATTTTCGAATTATGCGGCCGGGATCCTGATGACTACATACCAATGGAGAAGCTCGATCCGATGTTTCAAGTCTATTTTAAAGATGAGATGGACCGCCCGTATAAAGGATCGTCAGACTTAACCGAAATGATGAAAACACTGGAAAGTATAAACCCTGATGATGCACAAGGCTTTCTGGATTACTTACAGGAAATATATAAACGATTTATCGTTGCAAAAAATTATTTTATCCAACGACCTTTCCGCAAATTTAAAGACTTCTACAATCCATTTATGATTAAGCAAACTTTGAAATTAAAAACCTTCGACAGCGCTGATCATTTCATTGGTAAATATATTAAAGATGAACGAATTAAAAATATGCTTAGTTTTCAAACATTGTACATAGGCATCTCCCCATATAACGGGCCTTCACTGTACTCGATTATTCCTATGATTGAATTTTTGTACGGAGTTTGGTTTATCAAAGGCGGGATGCACACAATGGCGACATCGATGGAAAAACTGTTTTATGAACTTGGTGGTAAGATCCACTACAATGCTGACGTCGAGAAAATTTCCATCGAGTCCGGTCGTGCCAATGGGATTTACGTAAATGGGAGAAAGGAAAAGGCGGATTACGTTATGTGTAACGCAGACTTTCCTTATGCAATGAAAGAGCTCGTTCAAGATAAAAAAGCCAAAGGGAAATATACAGATGAAAAAATCGATGCGATGAAATATTCCTGCTCCTGCTTTCTCCTTTATTTAGGAACTAACCGCAAATACGATCAAGTAGAAGGAGTGCATAATTTTGTATTCAAAAGTGAGATGAAGAAAAATATAAATGATATTTTTTCAGGAGAAAAGCTTCAGGATGGCGCATTTTACATTCACATTCCGTCAAAAGCTGACCCGTCGATGGCACCGGAAGGGAAGGAAGCGATTTATGTACTGCTGCCGGTATCTGAACTTTCAACAGCGAAGTATGAATGGAATGAAGAAACGATTCAATATTACCGTGATTACTTGATTCATGAAATGAAAAAAATAAAAGGGTTTGAAAATCTGGAAGAAGAAATTGTCTCGGAATCGTACACAACACCGATGGATTTCAAACAGCGGTTTAATGCATACAATGGCGCAACATTCGGATTGCAGCCGACGTTGAGACAGAGTAATCATATGCGCCCGCAAAGTAAAGCGACCCATTGTGAAAACCTATACTTTACAGGCAGTAGTACGCATCCCGGTGCAGGTGTGCCAATCGTTCTCCTTTCTGCGAAAATAGCTGCTCAGGAACTTATTTCAGATGATCAAGGGATTCAGTTTGACTACTAAACTATTTTACAAAGGGGAAATTGATATGATACAGCACCAATTGAACTCCGATTTACAATACTGTGAAAACATCATTAAAAAGCATTCCAAAAGCTTTTATTTTGCATTTTCAGGACTTCCGGCAGAAAAGAGATATGCTGTCTATGCAATTTACGCTTTTTGTAGAATAGCCGACGATAGCGTGGACGAAAATCCAATTATTGCATTTAAGAGTGCGGCTATAAATCAATTACGCCATGAGCTCGATCTTTTCAGCCGTCATGAAGAACGGAATCATCCATTATGGAGAGCACTAAGACATGTATTTAATACATTTAATATGGATATTCAGCCTTTTTACGATCAATTGACAGGACAAGAAATGGATATTCAATTTTCTTCACCAAAAACACTCCAACAATTAGAAGAGTACAGCTATTATGTAGCCGGCTCTGTAGGATTGATGCTTCTTCCGATTATTGCAACGGAAAATCACCAATATCTAAAAAAGAGTGCGGTTAAACTCGGTATTGCAATGCAGATTACCAATATTTTACGAGATATTGGCGAAGATTTTTATGAAAAGAACCGCATTTAGCTTCCGGTAATGGAGCGGTTACACTTCGGATATGGCGAAGAAAAGCTGGATCAACAGTTAATTGATGAATCGTTTATCACGCTTTGGGAACATTTGGCGGTACGAGCCGAAATTTTATATGATGAGTTTTCAAATCATCTTGTGAAATTTGATAACGATAGTAAAGAACCGCTTATGATGGCGGCAAATGTTTACCGCGAGATTTTAAATGTGATTCGGGAAAATCAATACGACTGTTTAACGAAAAGAAATTTTGTTGCCCAGGAACGGTTAGAACAGATTAGAGTTTAAAGAAAAGGCAAACAGAGGGGGAGACAATATGTCCGGTAAGAAAAAAGTAGTTGTAATAGGCGGAGGGCTTGGCGGTTTATCTGCAGCAATTTCGCTCCAGCAAAAAGGATACGATGTTGATATATATGAACAGAACAATCACCTAGGCGGAAAATTGAACCGTTTAGAGCAGGATGGTTTTGGTTTTGATTTAGGGCCATCGATTCTAACAATGCCTCATATATTCGAAACGTTATTTCAGCAAAGCGGAAAACAAATGAGTGAATATGTGAAGGTTCAGCGATTGAGCCATCAGTGGCGCTCATTTTTCCCGGACGGTAATACAATAGATTTATATGAGAATCTGCGCGATATGGAAAACTTGAACCCGTCTCTAACGAAAAAAGATATAAAGCAATACAATAAATTACTGGAATATTCCAAGGGGTTATACGAGATAACGGAGCAAGGTTATTTTAATCAAGGGTTAGACAATCTAAAGGAAGTGCTCCAATTTCACGGTGCGTTTCAATCATTGAGGAAATTTGATTTATCTTCTACAATGTTCAATGCGATTGATAAAAGAATTAAGAACCCGCAATTCCGGGATATGCTGAGTTATATTGTAAAATATGTTGGATCTTCCGCCTATCATGCACCGGCAGTTCTTAATATGATGATTTACATGCAGCATGCACAGGGAATCTGGTATGTGCCTGGAGGAATGCACAATTTAGCAAATGCTTTAGTGAAGTTGGCTGAAGAGATCGGTGTAACATTCCATCTTGGGAAAAAGATCGTGAAGCTGGATAAAAACAAGCGAGTTATTACGGCGGCCTATACAGATGATGGGACGAAACTGACTGCTGATTATTTTGTTTCCAATATGGAAGTCATTCCGGCTTATAAACAGCTGACCGAGGAAAAAGAAAGCTATACCGATAAAATAGAGGAAAAATTCGAACCTGCAAGCTCAGGTCTTGTTTTACATTTAGGGGTTAAAAACAGCTACCCTCAACTGGCCCATCATAATTTCTTTTTCTCTAAAAATATGAAACGTCAAATGAATCTGATCTTTGAGAAGCATCAACTTCCAGATGATCCGGTCATTTATTTAGTAAATGTGAATAAAACAGATCCAAATCAAGCACTGCCTGGTCATGAGAACCTTAAAATCCTTCCGCATATTCCTTACCTTCAAGATAAGCCTCTAACTCGGCAGCAGTATACCGAGTTTGCGGAAAAGGTATTAATAAAGCTGGAAAATATGGGGTTGGACAACCTTAGAGAAAGTATTGTCACAAAGGATATGTGGACACCACATGATATTGAACGAACGTATTCTTCTGACCGCGGGGCAATTTACGGGACTGTATCCGATAAGAAAGTGAATAAAGGATTTAAACACCCTAAGCAAAGTGAACGCTATGACAATTTATATTTCGTCGGGGGAACTGTCAATCCGGGTGGCGGTATGCCAATGGTTACGCTTAGCGGGCAGCAGGTGGCTAAGAAACTGATTGAAAGAGATAGGAAGAAGTAAATAGTACTAGCTAAAACACAAATGCAAATGGAAGGAACATGATTAATGGAAACTTTGTATTTGATGGTGCAAATACTATCCCTACTCGGTTTATTATGTGGTGTGCTGATGTTTTGGTCTACAAGAAAACCGCCAGCAAAAGAGGGGAATCAACCATTACCTATTATCATACCAGCAAGAAATGAAGCGCTACGTTTGCCGCCATTGCTAAAATCGCTACAGGCGCAAAGTTGGAAGCGTTTTGAAATAATTGTAGTCGATGATGGTTCATCAGATCATACTGCTGAAGTTGCATCGTCATACGGAGCGAAAGTTTTAAAATGTAAACAAGTTGGCAAGATGAGTCCGGGCAAATCCAATGCCTGCGCGTATGGGGCCCAATCTGCAAAAGGAGAATGGCTGCTGTTTTTCGATGCGGATGTTCAGCTTGCCGCTGAGAACAGCCTTGAGCGCATTGTAAACAGTTTTAGCAAGCAAGAAGGAAAAGGGATATTATCCATTCAGCCATATCACCGAATTGTAAAACGATATGAAAATTTATCCGTAATATTTAATATTATTGTGCTGACAGGAATGAATGTATTTACTGTTTGGAAAGAAAAGTTTGCAACTGCAGGATCATTTGGACCATGTATTCTTTGTGATAAGGAGAGCTATATTGCAACGGGAGGACATGAAGCTGCGGAAGAATCGATTATGGATGACTTCGCGCTGAGTGATGTTTTCATAGCGAAAGACTTGCCGGTGACCAATTATGCAGGAAAAGGGATTATTAATATGCGTATGTATGAAGAGGGACCGAAGCAACTAATGGAAGGCTGGACAAAGAATTTAGCAACAGCCTCCCAATCCACTCATAAATTTGTCATGCTGCTTATCCAGCTTTGGATTCTTGGTGTCATTATGGCAGCATTGTCGCCCCTGCTGGCCTTTTTAACGGAATCTTCTGTAGCGCTCTTCTGCAGTATTGTCGTTTATTTATTATACGGTGGGCATTTGTACTTTCTTGCGAGAAGAGCGGGGAATTTCCATTTCATCGTTTTCTTAATCTATCCATTTTTTATTTTATTTTTTACAGCCGTATTTTTGTACTCATTATACTGTACGCATGTTTTGCATTCGGTAATGTGGAGAGGCAGAAAAATCAAAGTGTAATAGGAGAGAGGTATGACAGTTATTAATGCAATTTGGCTTCTCGTTGTTAACATAGTGGCATGGTTCGTTCTTCACTTTTCGATTTCAGCGCTCTGTTTCAAAATTCCTTTACGCTTTTTTCTGAAGGATGTTGTATTTTTCCGTATTGCAAAGTGGGAGGAGCACGGGAAGATTTGGAACCGATTATTTTTAGTGAAGAGTTGGAAAAAGCACTTAATTGATGGATCTTCGATTGCAAAGAAAAGTTACAATAAAAGCCATCTGCATGGTACGAAGCGGGAAGATTTACTAGTTTTTGCAGCGGAAACAAAAAGGGCGGAAATGACTCATTGGCTGCTTATTTTGCCTGCGCCTCTATTTTTCCTGTGGAATCCTGTTTGGGCAGGCTCCATTAACATTGTCTATGCACTTTTTGCCAACGTACCATTTATCCTAACGCAACGTTACAACAGAGGACGAATTGAGAATATTTTAGATTTCTCTAACCGTCGTAGTTAGAGAAGTAAAACTATACATCAACCGAACGCGATATAAGACGTATGGAAGTTCACTATGTTAAAATTTTATTGGAATAACGTGTTTAAAGGAGACGATGAAATTGGGTCAGTCATTACAAGGTAAAGTAGCGGTTGTAACAGGTGCTGCACGCGGAATCGGTAAAGCGGTAGCGGTAGCATTAGCAAAAGAGGGTGTGAACGTAGGGATCATTGCACGTTCGGAAGAAGCTCTACAGCAAGTGGCGAAAGAAATTGAAAGCCATGGTGTTAAAGCTGCCTATGCAGTGGCGGATGTTTCAAATTTAGAACAAGTACAGAAGGCTGCTGCCCACTTAAAAGAAGAGTTGGGGTTAACGGATATTTTAGTGAACAACGCGGGCGTAGGGAAATTTGAAAAGCTCGTTGATATGGACCCGGCAGAATTTAAAGAAATTGTCGACATCAATGTAATGGGTACTTTTTATGTATCACACACAATTGTACCGCAATTAATCGAAAAAAATGCAGGTGATGTTATTAATATTTCATCAACAAACGGTTTAAATGGTGCAGCAACATCAAGTGCATACAGTGCTTCTAAATTTGGTGTTATCGGCTTAACAGAGTCGCTTGCAGCAGAAGTTCGCCGCAACAATATTCGTGTTACTGCATTAGCGCCAAGTACGATCGCAACAGATTTGGCGGATGCACTGAACTTAGTGCCAGATGAAAAAAGAGATCAATATATGCACCCTGAAGATATTGCAGATTATATTATCGCGCAATTGAAGCTGAACAACCGCATGTATATTAAAAACGCAACATTAATGAATACAAATCCATTCTAATTACTATAAGAACCAATTGAATTTGAAAAGCCCTTCACTCTAAAATTAAAATGTACCCTATAAGATAGACACTTTGAAAAAAGCCTATCTTGTAGGGTATTTTTATTTATAATAAGAAAAAAGATACTGGAGCGGAATTGAATGACAAAAATCTACTTCACAGAGAAACAACAAGCACAATTAAAATGTAATCCGAATGTACAGGCCGTCAGTGACAAGGCCATTACCTATACAGATGAATTTAAGCGTCATTTTATTGCAGAAAATGAAAAGGGGAAATTACCAAGAGCCATTTTTGAAGAAGCGGGATTGGACGTTGAATTAATCGGTTTGGAGCGTGTTCGTTCTTCCGCAAAACGCTGGCAAGCAGCTTACCGAAAAGCCGGAATAAATGGTTTACAGGATACACGTAAAACGAATTCGGGACGCCAACTTGAACGTGAATTAAGCCTTGAAGAAAAATATGCACGTTTAGAAGCGAAAACGCGATTACTTGAGGCAGAGAATGAACTACTAAAAAAGCTGGATCTACTCGAAAGGCAGATGTTGAAGAAGAAATCACAATTGAAGCGAAAATAAAATTTGAATTAATTCAAGGAGCCATCGAAAAGTATAAATTGAAGCGCATGGTGAGCTACTTATGTGAAATGATGGGTGTTTCCCGTTCGGGTTATTACAATTATTTTGATGAACAATCCGCCCAAAACCGGGCAACCCAAGATGCGGCAGATGAAGTAGTGAAAGAAATCATTTTAAAGGCCTATCATTTCCGAGGACGCAAAAAGGGAGCGCGCCAAATCAAAATGACACTTCAAAATCAATATAGTATCACCTACAACCTAAAACGAATTCGTCGCATTATGAAAAAGTATGATATTGTTTGTCCCATTCGAAAAGCGAATCCTTATCGACGTATGGTAAAAGCAACGAAAGAACACCGTACATGCCCAAACGACTTAAAACGGAATTTCAAACAAGGTGTAGTAGGAAAAGTGTTATTAACAGATATCACGTATTTGACGTATCGAAACGGAAAACGCGCTTATTTATCCACGATTAAAGACGCTGAAACGAACGAAATTTTAGCGTATGAAGTATCAAATTCCTTATCGTTGGATATCGCCCTCGATACATTAAAGAAATTGAAAAAACACAAGCATTTAGTGAAAGATGCCTTTATCCATTCGGATCAGGGCTTTCATTATACAAGCCCGATCTATCAAGCATTGGTGAAGCGATTGGGCTTAGGTCAGTCCATGTCACGGCGTGGGAACTGTTGGGATAATGCGCCCCAGGAATCATTCTTCGGGCATTTTAAAGATGAAGCCAATCTAAAAGAGTGTGAGACGTTAGAAGAAGTAAAACGAGAGATAAAGAGTTATATGACGTATTACAATTATTATCGAGGCCAGTGGAATTTAAAAAAACTGCCGCCTGTAAAATACAGACAGCAGCTTCAACAAGTTGCCTAGGCTTTTTCAAAATGTCCTTTACAAAGGGTACACTTTAAATCAGAATGAAGGGCTTTATTTAATGAGCAAGATTATATTAAGCCTGCTGGAATTCCTCTTTTAAAATAGAGTAATATACACTATCTACAAGAGTACCTTTAATCATATGATTTTTTCGCATCGTTCCTTCATGGGTCATCCCTAAACGCTGCATTACTTTAGCAGAAGCTGCATTTTGAACGTGTGATTCCGAGAATACTCGTTCTAAGCCAAGTGTATTGAAGGCTAGATCCAATACAATTTTGCTGGCTTCTGTTATATAGCCATTTCCCCAGAAGTTGCGGTTTAATGTAAAGCCAAGTTCGCCGCTTTTATTCCATTCATGGACACGGAATTCAATCGCACCGATCATTTTATTGCTTTCTTTTAATACGATCGCATACTTCCCAGCAGGTTCTTTCATAAAATAATTTTCAATCATTTTCTTCGTTTGATCTAAGTCTTTGTGTGCATGATAAAGAAATTTTGTTGTTTCTTCATCCGCATTATATTCGTACATATCTTCAGTATCTTCAATTGAAATCGGACGTAAAAAAAGACGTTCGCTTTCCAAATGACTGTGTTTTTCAAGCAGTAAATTAAGATTTTCCATTAGTTTTCTCCAATATTATATTATTATTCGAGAGTGTTATAGGCTTGCTTATCATAACATAATATACATTTTTTAACTAAAAAGAAAAAGCAACATCCTGCTAATGGATGTTGCTTTAAGAATTAAGTATTCGAATGATGGGCAGCCGAAGTAGAAATTTTTTCTTCTCTTCCATTTGTTTTTCTCGTTAAAGAAAAGACTGCACATGCTAACGCAACTAGTACAAGTGCGCCACCGTACCAAGCTGCATGTGAAATTGTGGATGTCTGATTTATAACAATACCGCCAAATGCTGATCCCATTGAAATTCCGATCTGTAAAGCTGAATTATTAAAGCTTTGCTGAATATCGGATGTAGCAGGATCTGTTTGAATCAAGTAGCTTTGCTGTGGTGGTGATAAACTCCAGCTTAGCGCTCCCCAAATCATCATAATCGGTATGAAGATGATAAGAGAGAAGGTCGTGAATGGCAGGATGAATAAAACGACTGCAAATGAAACAATAACGAAAATAATACTCTTTGGTGCGCCGATTTTATCCGAAAGCGTCCCGCCAAATGCGCCGCCACTTACTGCAGCAATCCCGAATAATAGGTAGCAAAGACTGATCCAGCTGGAATTCAGACTTAGTTCTGTTTCAAGAAACGGCGTGAAGTAGGCATACATCGTATAATGTCCGGCGAGCATAAACATTGTTGCAAGGTGGGCACTTCCGATTTTGGAGCTGGCAACCGCCTTTAATTGTTGGGAAAGTGGAATTGTCATTTCCCCTGGAACCTTCTCTAAGAAGATTGAAATGAGGATAAATGAGCCTACCGATAAAATCGCAATGCCTAGGAAAATTACACGCCATCCGAAATAATCGGAAATTAAAATGCCAAGCGGTACACCTAATACGAGCGAAGAACTAATCCCCATATAAATGAAACCAAGTGCCTTCGCACGATGAGCCGGTGAAACAACTTTTGCTGCGATGATTAATGAAAGTACAGTAATCAGTGAAGTACTCATCGCACTCAAAATACGTGCAACCATCATAAATGTGAATGTCACACTGAAATACATCATGATATTACTGATGAAGAAAATAAACAACGAAATAAGATATAACTTTTTCCGTTCAACTTTGCTCGTTAAAACTAATAACACAGGACCGGCGATTGCATAAATAAGGGCAAATACGGTAATCAGCTGTCCTGCAGTACTTATTGAAATATCCATATCAGTTGCGATAATTGGGAGAATGCCTCCAACGATTAATTCTACTAATCCAACAGCAACCGTTGATAATGCGAGTATTAAAACTTTGAAATTCATAATTTTTCTAACTTCCTTTCTATAAAAATAAAAAAATCCTGATTACAAAAAATGAAAAAAATCATTTTCTGTAATCAGGATTTTATGGTTCCTGGTAGAGACCCTCAAGCCATATTCTTGAGGTTATACAGTTACTATTAACTTGGATGAATGAGCACTTTGATAGTTTACTAGTTATCGAAAAAAATTTCAAGTATATATTATTCTGTAAAAAAGCTGTCCTCGAAATAAGACGAGGGCAGCTTTTTGAATGGAGTAAATTAAAAGCTGAAGTTATCAGGATCCGGTCCGATACGTAAATTTTGGTTAAGGCCATTAATCTGTTCCATATCTTCAGAAGTCAGTTCAAAATCAAAAATATCGGCATTTTCTACAATGCGATGTTCTTTCGTTGATTTTGGAATCGTTACAACACCGTTTTGCAGATCCCATCTTAAAATAACTTGAGAAACAGTTTTATTATATTTGGCAGCCAATTCGTTTAAGAGGGGGTTGTCCAATAATTTTGCCTGCATTAACGGAGACCATGCCTCGAACTGAATGTCGTTGTTTTCACAGAAAGCTTTTACTTCCGGTTGAGCTAAGCGAGGGTGGTATTCCACCTGATTAATCATCGGTTTGATCTCCGCATCTTTCATCAAGTCTTCTAAATGATGAACCTGGAAGTTACAAACGCCGATTGCTTTCACTTTTCCTTCTTTATAAAGTGTTTCCATCGCGCGCCATGCATCTTTGTATTTATCTACCACTGCCCAGTGAATAAGGTATAAGTCCAAGTATTCAAGACCTAATTTCTTTAAGCTTGTTTCGCAGGCAGCAAGTGTTTCTTCATAGCCTAAATCTGTATTCCACACTTTAGAAGTGATGAATAATTCTTCTCTTGAAATGCCGGTTTCTTTTAGTGCTTCACGGATTGCTTCACCGACGCCCTCTTCATTTTGATAAACGGCAGCTGTATCGATACTGCGGTAACCGTGTTTAATCGCAAATTTTATAGCGTTTAACAGGTCAGGTCCTTCCTCAACTAAATATGTACCGATTCCTAGCCAAGGCATTTTAATACCGTTATTTAATGTTGTTGTATCTTGCAAATTTTTGAGCATCGTAAAACCTCCATCTGTAAAATAACACTTAATAGTGCAACTTCAATAATATACCATGAAGTTCAGCTCCCACCTACTGATTGGGCACGAGGTAGAATCAATCATAAAAGGTTGTTAAAAAAGCAGGAAAGCCATCCCGATATATAGGATGGCCAAATTTCTTTTATTTATGAAATGGTGCCTGAGCCGCGTTTATCCTCTGCCACCATGATTAAAATCTTGCCGGCTTCAAATTGTTCGTTGTAGCGCTCTGCTTCGTCTTCCGGAATACCCATACCGACTAAAGCACCGACGATTCCGCCGACCATTACACCGGTAGCTAATCCGGTTAACCCTGCAGCGATTGGTCCGGCTGCAACAACAGGTCCGATACCTGGAATCGCAAGTGCACCAAGCCCGACAATAACACCGCCGAGTCCGCCTAATGTACCGCCGGCAGCAACACCTGTAATTGCGCCCTCCATGGCATTTGCGCCGGTCTCATTGGAGATTGCATCTACATCCGATACGTTTTTACTAATAATTGAAATATCCTGTGCACTGTATCCTTGTTGTTTTAATTCTTCCACTGCTTCAATTGCTTCTGCTTCTGTATCATAATATCCTACGACATGTTTTGCCATTTCCCTCATCCTCTCAAATCTCTTTTCATATATTAAAATTTACCCTGGAGGAATATTTGTAAACATGAGGAAACGGGGAAGGGATAAATCTGCTTCCTGAAGGAACGAAAAAAGAAAGCCATCCTGATGAATCAGGAATGACTTTCTGCTGTTTTATTATAAAAGTGTTGTACCGCGTGTATTTTCATCTACCATAATTAAAATTTTACCAGATTCAAATTGTTCGTTGTAACGGTTTGCTTCATCTTCTGGAATACCCATTCCGATAAGAGCACCTGTCAAGCCACCGACACCTGCACCAGCTGCCGCGCCTGTAATACCGGCAACAATCGGACCTGCTGCCACAATCGGGCCGATACCTGGAATGGCCAATGCCCCAAGACCTGCAAGTACACCGCCAATTCCGCCTAATGCACCGCCCGCAGCTGCGCCTGTAGCTGCACCTTCTGCAACGTTTGCACCTGTTTCATCGGAAATCGTATCAACATCCGATTGGCTTTTACTGATAACTGAAATATCTTCAGTACGGTAACCTTGTCGTTTTAAATCCTCAATTGCATCGATTGCTTCTGCTTCTGTATCATAATACCCCACAATATGTTTTACCATTTCTATCATCCTCCTCATCTGAATGTTGCACAATGTAAATTTACCCGCGCAATTTGAATGTAAACATGGCATGTTAAAACAGATGCTGATTAGAGGGGAAACAAAAACATTAGGATAAATATAATTTAGCCATCCAAAATCCGGCAAAAGCAATGGATAGGCCGACCGTGTATGTGAGTAAAGTATAGAGTACAAATTGCTTCCATTGTTTTGTATGGACAAGTGTCAGACTTTCCAATTTGAAAGTAGAGAATGTAGTGAATGCTCCTAAAAATCCGATACTCAAAATAAGGTTTGCATTTGTATGAAGATGCATATTAACCAAAAATCCCAATGCAAACGAGCCGAGCATATTTACCGTAAAAGTACCAAGGTGAACAAATCGGTTTTTATGATTGAGCCGCTTAGAAATAAAAGCGCGCAAAATGGCTCCAAAAAATCCACCAACGGCCACTAACAAGAAATTCAACATACTGGTTCTTCCCTTTCCGAAAAGCTTTTCCCGATTTTCATACCAAGCGCAACAAAAATTAATCCGAAGATGGCACTAATGAAAATATAAAGGATGGCGGAAAAATAAAAGTGATGCTGCAGCAGCTGGATAACCTCGACACTGAACGTGGAAAAAGTCGTAAACGAACCGATTAAACCGGTTTTAAATGCTGATAAATAGTCAGGGTTTGCTGTTAATTTTAGTTCAAGACCCGAGGAGAGCATACCTAAAAGAAAGCAGCCTGCCAAATTTACTGCAACCGTCGCAAAGGGGAAGGCAGCTGTCTCGTTTGTTAATAAAAGCAGGGAGACACTATATCTTAATGCCGCTCCAATAGCACCGCCGATTCCTATTAAAATCATTTGCAAATCCAGTAACCTCCCTTAAATAAAACAGACTCCCGCCAGTTCACTAAACTGACAGGAGTCATTCGTCTATAGGCCGTTAAGGGCGAACTTTCTCGCCTATCATGTTCTATTGATTACATTAATTTATCAATTAATGGTAAGTCAAGTTGCTTTAAAGAAGATAAACAAATAAAAAACATATAGATTATTGTTCATCAAGGTTTCTGATAAGGTTTGCTAACTGAATCAATCCTTTTTCCAATTGATCAATTGAAGCGTATGAATATGATAGGCGAAGATGCTGATCATCGTTTTTATCATACACACTTCCCGGATTAAGTAGGATACCTTCTCGAAGGGCAACCTCAAACAATTTACGTGTAGAGATTCCGGCATTTAATTTGAGCCAAATATAAAAACCTCCTGTTGGTATATTCCAAGTTGCCAGTTCTGAAAAATACCTGCCTAAAATTTTAAGAGTGAAGTCCCTTCTTAATTTCAATTCTATTTTAATTTCTCTCAAAGATTCTTCGTACAATCCACTTGAAATCATTTTTTCTACTACATATTGCGATAAGGAACTTGACCCATAATCTGTTTGCATTTTTATATCTGCAAGGCGTTCGATAACAGCTTCAGGACCAACAATCCATCCTATTCGTAAACCAGGACTTAATGCTTTAGACACACTACCTATATAAAGGACATTACCTTGTACATCATCAGCTTTTATTGGCTTTGGAGGAGGTCCTTCAAAAGATAGGTCTCCATAAACATCGTCTTCAATAATAGGAATTGCCTCTGTTTGACAGATATTTAATAATTCCCTTCTTCTTTTTTCGGACATTAACGTCCCGGTAGGATTGTGAAAGGTTGGAATCGTATACAATAAGGCAGCTTGGTGTTGGCGCTTTAACCGGCTAATTGTCTTATACTCCATGCCTTCTTCATCAAGTGAAATCCCCAGTAAATTCATTCCTGCTGATTGAAAGACATGGACTGAATTCAAATAGGATGGAGATTCGTAGAGTATTGTCGAACCTTTTTTCAATAAGCCGATAGAGATCAGCTGCAATGCTTGAAGACCTCCTGAAACGATTAAAATTGACTCCGCGGACGCATCGATATTCTTTCCTTTTAAATGCCGGCTAATGGTTCTTCTTAAAGCCAGACTCCCTTTAGGTTCCAAATAACTAAGTGAAAGAGCCTGTGTATTGTCGAGATTAAGAAGTAGTTTCATTTGTTTGTGAGGTAATAAATCTGGTGAAAGTTCCCCTGTTCCGAGCCTAATAATGTGGGGTTGGGTTTCCGCTTCATTTATTTTTTGGATAATGGAGATATTAGGTTTGTGCATCCCTGATCTAACATAATGACTCCAATCGGGAGGTGGGGGAGACGCTAGCAGACCCCATGTATTATTAATGACAGTCGTTCCACTGCCAATTTTAGTTTCAATCAATCCATCAGCCACTAACTCCTCAAGAGCAAAGACGATTGTACTGCGATTGACTTCAAATAATTTTGCCAAATTTCTTTGTGGGGGAATTTTTGTGCCGATTGTCCATTCCCCATTGATTATTTTGTTTTTCAAGTAGTTCGTTATTTGCTGATGTAAAGGTACGGATGAACATTTTTGAGGTTTCCAATCAATTTCAGGCATCCTTTTTCTCCATTCTTTTTTCTCCATTGTAACAAATGGTTGGGTTAGTTCCCATCCAATTGGTTGGAGACAAGATAATTCTTCATCGGTATTCTTAAAAAGAACTGGAGGAATGAAAGTGGAACCATTAATTCATGGAATCCTATTGGCGTTTGGCTTAATTTTGCCTTTAGGTGTTCAAAATGTATTTATTTTTAATCAAGGTGCAACCCATACGAATTTTATGAAGGCATTGCCCGCAGTAATAACAGCAGGCATTTGTGATACGATTTTAATTTATTTGGCAGTAGCCGGAGTATCGGTAATAGTTTTTAGTTTTGAATGGTTGAAATTGCTGTTATTTTTAGCAGGGTTTTTATTCTTAGCGTATATGGGATGGGTGATATGGAAAGACAACCCTACGATAAATTCAAAGCGGGAACAAAAAGGATTTTCAGCTCGACGCCAAATAACATTTGCTACATCCGTGTCGCTTCTTAATCCTCATGCTATTTTGGATACAATCGGGGTAATCGGAACAAGTTCATTAGGTTATACAGGTTATGAGAAATGGATGTTTACATTGGCCTGTATAGTCGTATCATGGGTATGGTTTCTTTCACTTGCCATTGTCGGGAGAAAGATTGGACAAATTGACGGGAACGGCAAATTTCTAAATTATCTTAATAAGACATCTGCAGTAATTATATGGATAATGGCGCTGTATATGGGCTATCAGTTTTATGTATTACTGGGTGAATAGGAAAGACGACGGAACCGTTAGCGGGCTTACAATAACGAATAATATTGTGTTAGGAAAATTATACTCTTACCGGAATGCTATAAATGCATTTATAAACTCAGAAACCAATAACTTCAAACAGTCATTTTGCGGTAAGTGTAAAAGAATATGTAGAATAAACAGATGGTCATCTTGGCTATAATAAGTACTCGGAAAACAAGGGGATTTTATGTTTTTCGAGCTTTTTTATTGCCTGGAAAAGAATGGGTTTCTTGTAGCCTTAAAGAACGACTTGGGCTAAGGTCGCAAATAATTGCGTTAAATTATGTTA
Source organism: Solibacillus isronensis (assembly GCF_900168685.1). Lineage (NCBI taxonomy): Bacteria > Bacillati > Bacillota > Bacilli > Caryophanales > Caryophanaceae > Solibacillus > Solibacillus isronensis. The sequence continues at coordinate 88,552 of NZ_FVZN01000005.1, forward strand.
GAATATTTAATGGAGCTATTTAACTTACGCTCACGACTATCTGCGCGGTAAAAAAATCATTTCTTTTTTTGTTTCTGAATTGAAGGGATCAATTGCAGATGATTTACCGTAACCGCCCTTTCCCTTAAAAGATCCATCTACCTCTATTAAATGTTCCTTTGAAACAAAAGAAGTATAAGTACAGAAAGGATTTGATTGAATGAGATCTGAGATTACTGCAGATCAAAATTTAAGAGAACGAAACTTATATCAAGAAGAAGCAACTAGTGACTATACTTTTGACCGAGTTCCGCGTGAAGAGCGCAAAATGGGCTGGTTAAGTATCACAAATATAACGTTTGGCATCGCAACTGCCATCTTCTATTTCCAAATGGGGAGCGTCATGGCACTACAATTCGGAGCGGTCAATGCGCTCATCTCAGCTGGTTATGCCATCATTGTCGCTGGTATTCTTGGAAGCATCATAGTTTATTTATCGGCAAAGTCCGGCATGAACGTCAACTTATTATCCCGCGGAGGATTCGGTTATATCGGAGCCTCATTAACCTCATTAATTTACGCATCAAACTTTATTATGTATTGTGCATTTGAAGGTATGATTCTAGTCGCTGCAGTTCATGCATTCTTCCCGGCGATTCCGATCTGGCTTTTAATTGTATTCTTTGGTTCCTTAGTAATTCCGTTAAACTGGTTTGGCATTAAACAATTGGACAAACTTCAAAAGTGGTCATTGCCTATTTTTGGGTTCTTCCTCATTACGGCAATTGTTATTGCTTTCAACACCCCATCACTTAACTCCGGAAATTTCTGGACCTATATGCCTGAGGGTGTTCAAATAGGTGGTACTGCATTGCTGTTATGTATCGGAATGCAACATGGTATCATGGGACTTACGGCTTTAATTGCCTCGGATTATGCACGATTCCTGAAACCGAAAGATTTGAAAGTCGGTTCAATTGCAATCGGATTTATTCCGCAAATCTTCTGTTTTGGTGTAATGGGTGGCCTTGGCATTTGGTTCGGTGTAAAATTCGCCGAAGCTAATCCCGGCGTTTATATCGTGACATTATTAGGGCTCGGTGGTGTCGTATTCACGGTACTGACACAGGTTCGAATTAATATAACGAATATTTACAGCAGCTCACTTTCCCTCTCGAACTTTTTTGAAAACATGTTTGGTTTTACACCAGGACGCCGTTTTTGGGTAGTAGTAGGCGGTGTCATTGCGATGATCTTGATGCTTGGTGGTATTGTCGATCATCTTCAAATTGCGATGACATTCCAAGGTGTAGCACTGATGAGCTGGGCAGCAGTTCTCGTAACGGAAGCACTCGTGCTCAAAAAATGGCTGAAAATCGGCACACGTTATTACGAATCCAGACAGGAAAACCTGTTTAAATGGAACCCGGTTGGTGTCATTGCTTTAATTGTCCCAACTATAATCGGTACAATTGCAGCGCTCGGATATATGGGCACTTTCCTGCAAAATACTGCCGCCTTTTTCGCAGCCCTTATGGCAGCAATTCTGACTGTCATTTTAGGGTTGGCGACAAAGGGGCGATACTATAGCAAGAAAGAAGCAAATGATATTCCGAAAGAGGATTGGATTGGTTAAAAAATTGAGCCGTACTTACCGTTTTAATGGGAGTACGGTTTTTATTATTTAAGGTGTTAGGGAGTTGTGTTTAACGGTGAAATATAGTGATTTTACTCTTCAGAAAAATACCAAAAAGTACTTGTTATTAGGGAATTTAATATATACAATCAAATTATAATTATAGTAAAATAATACTACTGGGGCTATTGGAGAGTTAAATTGAAAGCGGGTCATTTTTATGAGTATTGTTGTAGGAGGTATATTAATTTGCCTCATCGTATTATGTATACGTCTGCACAATGAGAAGGCGAAGTTGCAACAAAAAATAAATTTATTTAAACCAATGATTGAAACGACTGAAGGCATCCGGGATATGTTATATTACTGTGAAGTTTACCCGAAACTAAAATATCTTTATTTAAGCCCAAGTATAGACAGTAATTTAGGGCTAAATTCGCTGGAAAAACATTTAAATAATCCGGATATAATTTTTGATATTGTTCACCCTGATGACCACGATATTTTAAGGAAGAAACAATTGGGAACACTTAATTTCGATAAACCGATAACAGTAAGGTTTAAAAACCATTTAGGAGAATACATTTGGTTTGAAGAATATGCTACACCTGTCTACAAAGATGGGAAAGTGATTGCAGTGCAAGGCGTATACAGAAACGTACATAGTCAATATATTTTGCAGGAGCAGCTGGAATACAAATCGACTCATGATGGATTAACAGGTTTGTACAATAGAGAGTATTTCCAATTGAAAAAGAAAGAATTTAATGAAATTGCAATCCCTATATCTGTAATTGTCGCAGACTTAGATGACTTGAAAGAAATTAATGACGAATATGGCCATCAAATGGGAGACCGGTTAATTATTGCAGCAGCCGATTGCTTAAAAAAATTTGCAGACGAAGAAATGATTGTTGCAAGAGTTGGCGGAGATGAATTCATAGTTTTGATGCCGCATAAAGATAACTTTGAAGTTGAACAATATATAGAAAATGTATGCTCTAAAATGAGGGAATTTTCTAACACCTTACCATTCTCGCCTATCCACATTTCAATTGGATATGAATATTCACCTTCTTCATATGGTGTAATGAGACAACTGCTTAATAAAGCCGATCAGAAAATGTATAAAAATAAAAAGATGAAAAAGGTGTTGTTGAGCAGATAAATTTTTCAGTAATCATTCATTTAATATATTTTGGAACTAATCTCTAAGCAAAAAGCTGGCTGAGGTTAGTTTTTTTTATAGTAAAGGGAGGTGCTATGGGAAAATTCTACTTCCATTTCAAATTAACTATGCTGTTCGTTAGAAAACTTTTCCAAAACATTATTTACAATTCCTATAAATATAGTATACAATATGGATGTTGAATTTTTAGAATATTCATAGTAAATAAAAGGGTGGGTAATATGACAGAAATTAAAAATGATTATTTAGTAATTGGCGATTTGAACGCACCTGTAAAAATTGAAGTGTTTTTAAATTACGCTTGTCCGTACTGTGCTACGTTTTATGATTTAGTTGATAATACGCTACCAAAGTATTTCACAGAAAAGAAGGTAGCATTAGTAGTAAAGCATTATGATAAGCCACGTGAAATGCTATTGCCTGGAACGCTAATCAATGCAAATTTAGATTATTCTAATCCAGAAAGAACATTAGAAATTATTAGTGAGCTATTTAAGAATCAGGCAACATGGGATAAGTATTCAAGTTTTGAAATAAAGAAATACATTGAAGAAAAATATAACTTAAAAGAAGAATTTTCAAATATTGACCGTAGCTTACTAATTACTGCTGAGGCAATTGAACGTAATGTGAAAATGGTGCCAACTGTATTCATCAATGAATTGGAATTCCAATATCCACGTGAGATTTTTGCAGAAGAGTTAGTGGAAATTATAGATAAAGAACTAGAAAAGGCGGAAGTTTAAATGCAGAGTCTAAAGAAATTATCATTTCTATTTTTATTAAGTACTTTCATATTACTTTTAGCTGCTTGTAGTGATGAGGATGGAACGGATTCAACGGCAAAAGAAACAAATACTGATAGCGGGAAAAAGGACGTCTTAGTTGTTGGTTCATCAGGAATCTATCCTCCTTTTATTTCTGTGGATGAAGACGGCAAAGCGCAAGGTTATGACGTGGAAGTATTAGAAAAAGTTGGCGAAGCTTTAGGGTATGAAATAAAATGGAAGTTTGCTGAGTTTTCGGGTATCTTTGGTATGCTTGATGCTGGAAAAATTGATACGGTATCCAATTTAATTGCAATGACAGAAGAACGGCGTGCAAAATATGATTTTTCAACTCCTTACGCTTATTCAGGTGCTACTCTAGTTGTTCATGAAGATAATAATAGTATTAACAGTATTGAAGACTTAAAGGGTAAAAAAGTTGGTGTTTTATTAGGAAATAACTTGCATCAATTTTTAGAGAAATGGAATGAAGAAAATGGTGGTGAGATTATTATTACACCATATCAAGATGTTAGCGGAACATATAATGAAGTGGCTTTAGGTCGATTAGATGCATTTATTGATGTGAAAATTACTGCAGCATCTCGTATTCGTGATGAAGGTTTACCATTAAAAATTTATGGTGAAGAATATTTAGTTAACTTTGATTATGGCTTCCCATTTGTACGCTCTGAAGAAAACAAAGAGTTTTTAGAAGCGTTTAGTGCAGAAATTCAAAAGCTTCAAGAGAATGGCACATTAAAAGAGTTATCAGATAAGTGGAGTGCAATTGACGTTACAATTCCACATAAATAATTTTTAATGTAGGCTGTCCAGAGTAATCTCTGAACAGCCTTCTGTGATTTTTATTTTAATAGAAAAGAGGGGTTTTGTGAATTTTGATTTTGGCTATATGATTGATATTTTTCCTAGGATCATTGAGTATTTACCAATTGTTTTGTACATGGGAACTCTTTCATTTATATTAGCGGTTATTATTGGTCTAATATTTGCAGTAATTATTAATTTTAAAGTTCCGGTTATTTATCAGATTTTAGTTGTTATTATTTCATACTTCCGAGGGGTTCCAACGCTTATTCAAATTTTTATTTTCTATTTTGGAATGCCACAATTATTCCCTAGCTTTAACTCATTAGATGCTATTACAGCTGTTATTTTTGCGTTAAGTGTTAAAAATGCAGCATATTTATCTGAAGTATTTCGTTCGGCATTTTTAGCAGTCGATAAAGGCCAATTTGAAGCATGTGATGCTGTAAACATGACAAAGTGGCAAGGATTACGTACGGTTATTTTGCCACAAGTATTACGTGTAGCAATTCCGTCATCCGGAAATTATTACATTATGATGATTAAAGAAACTTCATTAGCTTTTACGATTGGTGTTATAGATATGCTTGCTCGGGCAAAATTAGAATCAGCTGTTACTTATAAATTTCTAGAAGCCTATTTAACAGTTGGTTTAATTTATTGGGCTATCACCGTAATATTAGCATACTTACAATCAAAACTTGAAAATTATGTAGAGCGTCCCTATAGAAAGGAGGCAACGAAATGATTAAAATTCAAAATTTGCATAAAAGCTATGGAAGCACTGAGATATTAAAAGGAATTGACGTAGAGTTAAAAGATGGTGAGGTACTAGCTATTATCGGTCCTTCGGGGTCAGGAAAATCTACGTTTTTACGGTGCTTAAATTTTTTGGAAAAGCCAGAAAGGGGTATTATTCAGATTGATAGCGAAGAAGTGAATTTAGAGAAATATCAAAAATCCCAAGTAGTGAAGTTACGTGGAAAAACGGGAATGGTATTTCAAAACTATAATTTATTTAAAAATAAAACGGCTTTACATAATGTATCTGAGCCATTGCGTCTAACTAAGAAAATCCCCAAAAACCAGGCTGAACAAATAGCATATGAAATACTAGCTGAGGTTGGACTGAAAGGGAAAGAACTTAATTATCCTGTAGCACTTTCAGGGGGGCAACAGCAGCGAGTTGGCATAGCCAGAGCACTTGCACTTGATCCATATGTAATCTTATTTGATGAGCCGACTTCATCACTAGATCCAGAGCTTGTAGAAGAAGTATTAAACGTAATGAAGGCAGTTATTAAACAAGGTCGAACTATGATTGTTGTAACTCACGAAATGGAGTTTGCAAAAGAGGTAGCAGATCGCGTGATTTTCATGGCAGATGGACATATTATTGAGGAGGGAACACCGGAAGAGATTTTCGAGAACCCCCAAAACGAACGAACAAAACGTTTCTTGAAAAATTACTTAACACTACATAATTTAGATGGAGATGGCATTTAAATTCAGTATCCTATGTAATGACGTAATAAAATGAAAACCGATATGATAAATTGAAAAACGGATTTACGTATCGGTTTTTTGAGAGGTTAATGACTTTAATTGATCAATAATTTTTCTAAAGCAACTGAATGTTATCCACGGTAATGATCCCGTTTCGCTAATTATCCTATTTCCTGTTTTACCTCAAACCGGTTAACGTTTTTGTTTTCCCACAAACTCCAGTGAATAAATATGTGTTTGGGATAAAGCAATGACTTCTTCTATAAACTCTACTTTGGATTCTTTAAAATTGCTGTTAATCCAATTTTGAATAAGTCCGTAAAATCCGTATGCAGTATATCGTTTAAAGTAATCCATATTTACCGGGATATTATTGATTGTTTGAAATATAAACTGCTCCCCGTATATTTTTAATATCGTTTGAGGAAATTTTGTATGTAAGCCTGTTAATGTATCATCGTATTTAATCAGTTCAAAGAAATTTCGATTATCATAAATGTAAGAAATAATATTAAAAGAGGGTTCGCTTAGTTTTTTCGTATATACTTTTTGACCAGGAGAATACGGTTTCCCTACAGATTCTTCCAATCCCGCAAGCATTGTTTCAAGTAGATCCTCTGCCAATTGAAATTTATCCTGGTAATGTACATAAAATGTACTGCGATTGTAAGAAGCATGATCGACAATATCCTTTACGGAAATCGCATGGTAGCCTTTCTTTTTAATAAGGTCAATTAACGCCAACTTTAAATGTTCTTTTGTTCGGTTTTTTCTTTTGGATGTATCATTTTCCACGACATTCCCTCCATGTAAAAAGACAAAATAATAGTAAGTGTCTACTTATTATACATTTTACAATATTCTAATGATTGATGTATTTATTGGAATTGTTAAAATTGAAGTGTAAAGAAAATGCGCATATTTCTGCTATTTCTGTTCAATTTAACTTAAATATGTATGTGTTCAATGACTCATTATATAGGAGGAATAAAAGATGGGAAAATTACAAGGTAAAGTAGCAGTCATCACAGGTGGGGCATCAGGTATTGGTGCAGCTACAGCAAAATTATTTGTCTCTGAAGGTGCTAAAGTAGTACTAGTTGATTTAAATGAAGAAAAGGGTAAAGCTTTCGAAGCGGAATTGAAAGCGCTTAACGCGGACGCATTATTTGTTAAAGCAAATATTACAAGTGAAGAAGAAGTAGCAAATATATTCAAACAGACAATTGAAGCATTTGGCAAAGTAGACATAGTATTTAACAATGCAGGCATTGGCCGCGTTTTCCCTTCACATGAACTGGAATATTCGGAGTGGCGCAACACAGTCAATGTTGACTTAGATGGTGTTTTCCTAGTAGCCCGTGAAGCTATCCGTGAAATGCTGAAATCTGGCGGAGGGTCAATCATCAATACCGCTTCTATGTACGGCTGGGTTGGTTCACCAGGATCGGCAGCATACAATGCAGCAAAAGGTGGGGTTATTAACTTAACACGCTCACTTGCACTTGAATATGCAGAGCAAAATATTCGTGTGAACTCACTATGCCCAGGCTTCATTGACACACCGATTATTCCGGAAGAAAGCAAACAGGCATTAGCTTCAATGACACCAATGAAACGTCTTGGACAAGCAGAAGAAATGGCAAAAGCAGTATTATTTATGGCAAGTGACGATTCTTCATTCATGACTGGCAACAGCTTAACAGTTGATGGTGGATATACAGCTCAATAATTTTTAATTCAAAGCGCACTTTCAATTTGGAAGTGCGTTTTTTATGTGTTTGCTGTTTTTATTAGAACAGTTGAGTGGGATATTAGAACAATTTCATTTATATTAGAAAGTCTCGTCCGCTTCAATTCCTGCTAACCGTAACTAAATATTTCTGTTAGAATAAATTTACAGTAAATTCTAACAATTTAGGGGGCCTAGTATGGAGGAGATTCAAGAGAAGAACTTAAATGGTGATGCAATTACGAAATTGGACGAAATAGTGGAAACAATTTTAGGGGGAGATAAGGCCACTTTTACGCTGCGTGACCGGACATCTGGGGAGATTCTTTATACATACCGAGGGAATCGTTTAATGCGTCCTGCGTCCAATATGAAAATCCTTACGGGGGCGGCTGCAATCGCGGAGCTTGGAGTGGACTACCGGTTTAAGACAGAAATTTATATCGACGGAAATGTTGAGGACCACACGTTAAACGGGGATATTTACGTGAAGGGTTACGGTGATCCGACAATAAATGAAGCGACACTTAAGCATTTTGCGGAAGTTTTAAGGGAAAAAGGCATCCATCAGGTGAAGGGTAAGCTAATCGGGGATGATACATATTTCTCGGGTGATACATTGCCACCGGGTGTTGATGATGAAGGGGAAACCCATTATTACGGGGCCCGTATCTCGCCCATTACGATGTCACCGAATGACGATTTTGATGCGAGCACAATTATTGTGGAAGCAACTGCAGGGAATGTCGGAGAAAAGCCGAGTTTTAACGTCATCCCGCATTTAAGTGGTATGCAACTTTCTAATGAAGCAAAATCAGTAGACAAAAGTGCTGAAAACACATTGGAAATCCACCGCATTAATAATACAAGTCAAATTATGATTACAGGTGAAATACCGGAAGGAGAAACGGCGAAAGTTTGGGTGTCCCACCAGGACCCTACGAAAAACACGCTGCTGTTTTTCAAAGAACTATGCAAAGATGCAGGCATCCGTTTTGAACAGGAAGAAAGCATTGATAGCGGCATAACGCCAAACCATGCAAAACTAATACACACGCATAAGTCTCGTTCAATCGCGGAGATGTTTTCAATTTTTATGAAATTAAGCAATAACAGCATCGCCGATATTTTCCTGAAAACGATGGGGAAACAAAAGCATGGAGTAGGCGATTACGAGCATGGCCTAAAAGTAATGCGCGCTTATTTGGAAAAGCAGCAAATTGATTTTGCGACGTGGCAATTTGCTGATGGTTCGGGCTTATCACATCATAACCGTCTGCACTCAAATGGTATATCCGAGCTGTTGTATGTGCTGCAAAAAGAACCGTATTTCCAGAACTTTTACGAATCACTTCCAGTTGGAGGGAATATAAACAGACTAGTAGGCGGAACATTAAAAGACCGCTTTTTAGAGCCGGAACTGCAACAGCGAATATTCGCTAAAACAGGCTATATTCATGAAGTGAATACATTATCAGGCTATGTAACAGGAAAAAGCGGGAGAGACTACATTTTCTCGATTATGCTTGAAGGAAGGGAAGAGGGGATTCCGTTTTTGGATGAAGGGTTGAAGGCGATTATTGAGGTAGTATAAAAAACAAAACAGTCTCAATTATTAGCTGTTGTCTAATAGTTGGAGACTGTTTATTAAGGCATTAAATATACTGATAAAATAATCCGTCACGAGTGTCAAACCAAATTAGTTTCCCGTGTTTTTTACGAGGAATCGTTGCCTGCAAAGCCCATTCAGGGAACTGCTTGTACAATTGAACCTGATCACCTGTTGCCAGTGCGATAAATGATACGTAATGGTCTTTCGTCATTGGGTGGTCTGCAGAAATGGACCATTGCATATCGATTTCTTCTACACTTAGTTTTTGTTCGTCCGTAGCTTTTACAGCAGTTAATGGCTCTAATTTCCGTCCGCAGCACGAAACTGTAAAATTTCCTGTTGCTAAACCGATATTCGAACAGCTTGGACATACATAATAGCTTGAATTTTTCATATTACCTCCTACGAAATCGTTTTGATTTATTTCACCTGTCAGTAAATTTTCTATCGGAATATCGAAGAGGGCAGCGAGCTGAGGGAGAAGTGTAATGTCAGGGCATCCGATCCCTCTTTCCCATTTTGAAATGGTGCGGTCTGATAAAAACAGTGCATCTGCTACTTGTTTTTGTGTCATCCCTTTTCCCTTACGCAATGTATAAATTAATTGGCCAATTTTTTCATTATCCATTCGTTTCCCTCCTACTGTATTTAGCATAAAAGGATTGAAGTCGATTCGCAACAAACGGAACGTAGAGTTGGAATATGTTAAATGGTATTTTGATACGCTGCTTCCAAATTTAATTACAACCGGGAGGCTCCAAAAGGAATTTCTCCTTTTGGTATAGTAATGAGAGAAACAATATAAAGGGGCTTGAACAAATGAAAATTAGAGAAATGAAGCAAGAGGAAATTCAGGCAGTGCGTGTATTGCGTGTAAAAGGATATGGGGAATACGAACAGCACGTTTCACCAGAACACTGGGGTGTATTAAAAACCAGTCTGCTTTCGGATAACGACATTAAAAATAATGCCCAGATTTTCGTGGCCGAAACCGATGGAGCTATTGTCGGCAGCATCGTATTATTTCCTGCCTCCACTCAAGCCTATGACTGGACGGATGATGTGCAGGAATTTCCAGAGATTCGCATGCTTTCTGTAGATCCTGATATTAGGGGGAAAGGCATCGGTCGGGCGTTAGTTGTTCATTGCCTAGAATTAGCGAAAGCAACAGGTTCCGAACAGATTGGACTCCATACAGCTTCATTCATGACAAAAGCATCTGCTCTTTATGAAAGTATGGGCTTCCAACGTGTTCCAGAACGCGACTTGGAACCATTGAATGACGGAATCATTGTGAAAGGCTATCAGCTCAACCTTCTTAGCTAATTGATTCAGTGGTGCGAATGGATTTTCCAATTCAATCTACATCAATTAGTGCCTCGTATGGATATGTTAACCGTCAAGGGAAAAATATAAATTCCAAGTAGAGGTTTTCGTCACTCCCTCCATATAAAAGCAAAAAAACATCCACTTTTCTCCCCCCAGAGGAAAATGGATGTTTTTCAATTTGCCCCGGCGACTTCTTCAACTCACTAATCACTGCTTTTCCAATACCTTTCGTTCAATCAGTTCAACGCCTTTATACATAATCGTTGCCAATACAATAATGATGAGAAGCGCCAAGAATACTAACGTAAAGTTAAACACTTGGAACCCGGAAATAATCAGATAACCAAGACCGCTTGATGATACTAAAAACTCTCCGACAATAACCCCAACCCATGACAAGCCGACATTCACCTTTAAAGTAGAGATAATCGTCGGGGTAGAGGCAGGAAGAATAACATGCCGGAATGTTTCATATTTGGATGCCCGGAAAAGCTGCATTACCTTAATATAGTTTTCGTTTACTTGCTGAAAAGCTGAAAAAATAACGATGGTCGAAATAATAACTGAAATGAGCACACCCATTACTAGAACTGCAAGCATATTCGGTCCGAAAACAACGAGAATCATCGGTCCGATCGCTACTTTAGGCATTGCATTTAATACGACAAGATAGGGGTCCATTACATTGGCAAATGTTTTGGAAGACCATAAGGAAATCGCAAGCAATGTCCCAAGAAGAGTCCCTAATATAAAGCCAACAACGGTTTCGAACAATGTAATCGCAATATGCGGGAATAAGGTGCCGTCCGTTATTTTTGTGATAAATAGGCTCCCAACCGCACGTGGACTACTGAAAATGAGCGGATCCAGTATGCGGAAATGTGTCGTAATCTCCCAAAATAGAAGAAGACCGACAAGGAGCAGTATTTGGAAAGAGAAAATTTTGCGTTTTTCACGTCGCCGTTTCTCATTATATTGCTGCTGCAGCTGTTCAATATTCATCCGAATCAAGCTCCTTCCATATTTCCTGGAATAGTACTTGGAAAGCAGGGGCATTTCTTGCTTCGAATGGTGTTAGTTCACGAACTTCCTGTGGGATGATGAAGCTTTTCACAATAGATCCCGGACGAGGGCTAAAGATAAATACTTTATCACTCATCGCGATGGCTTCGCTAATATCATGCGTTACTAAAATAGTAGTCGTTGAAAATTGTTTCAATGTATCCGATACAAAGTTTTCAAGTGATAGTTTGGATCGGAAATCGAGTGCAGAAAACGGTTCATCAAGCAAAAGTAATGTTGGTTTCACGGCGAGTGTACGGGCAAGCGCAATACGTTGGCGCATTCCCCCTGAAAGCTGCGGCGGATAAAGCTTTTTCGTATGGGCCAATTCGAATTGTTCGAGCAATTCATCAACAATCGAGTGATCTTCTTCTTTTTTTAGCAGTTTCAAACCGAGTGCGACATTGTCTTCAATTGTTTTCCATGGAAACAAAAAATCCTGCTGAAGCATATAGCCGATTTCAACATCCGATTCAGCAAAATCAATCGAACCGGTTGTTGGTTTTAATAAGCCTGCCAGTAATGAGAGCAGTGTGGATTTCCCACAGCCGCTCGGACCTAAAAAGGAGACAAATTCTCCTGAATTAACTGTAAAATTTACATCTTCAAGAGCTGTTGCGACTTGCTGTTCTTTAAAGAAATGATGGGTAACATTTTTCACTTCCAAATAAGTCATTTACTTCACAACCGCATCTGCAAATGACCGGTTTACTAAATCTTTGTATGCTGGCTCAAACTCCAGTACGCCTGCTTCGGTCATTACATCAAGTAGATTTTGGAATTCCTCTTCATCGATAATCGGATCTTTTGCAAAAGACTCCTGATCACGGTAACGCGTCACAACCTGCTCAATAATTTTTTGGTCTGTATCTTCAAAGTAAGGAGCAATCGCTTTTGCCACGTCAGCACTCGATGCTTCGTAAACCCACTTTTGTGCTTTATAAAGGGCCTTCGTAAAGCTATCCATCATTTCTTTTTCAGAGAATGTACTTTCTTTCGCCATAAATACCGTATATGGAATGGCGCCAAGCTCTTCGCCGAATGAAGCGACGATTTTTCCGATGCCTTGCAGTTCAAAAATACTTGCAGTCGGTTCGAAAAGTTGTACATAATCACCTGTACCTGAAGCAAAGGCGTTCGCAATATTAGCAAAATCGATATTTTGAATCAAAGTTAAATCGTTTTGTGGATCAATCCCTTGTTTTTTCAGCACAAATTCGCCGGCCATTTGCGGCATTCCACCAACACGCTGACCTAAAAATGTGCTGCCTTTTAAACCATCCCAGCTAAAGTCAACATTCTGATCACGCGCGACTAAAAATGTTCCGTCTGTTTGCGTAAGCTGTGCAAAGTTAATTACTTTATCGTTCGGATTTTGCCCTGATACATAAACCGACGTTTCAGCTCCAATTAAGGCAATATCAATGCCATCCGATAAAAGCGCGGTCATCGTTTTGTCTCCACCAGGGATAGTTGACAGTTGAATCGATAAACCTTCATCTTCAAAAAAGCCTTCTTCAATCGCTGCATAAAGAGGAGCGTAGAAAATAGAACGGGTTACTTCGCCTACTTTTACTTCCTGTAAATCCTTCTGTCCACAGCCGACCAACAACAATAAAAGCCCAACGAAAAGGGCGGTTCTAAGCCATTTCATTTGGTCATCCTTTTCTCTAATAGTGTTGTTGTATCGTATGCAGTAAAGGGGTGAGAGGTGTTACTTCCATATTTCCATTTCACCATGCAAGGCGGTCATGGTACGATAAAGATAACTATTTAGTAAGGTGGAGAATGTTATGGATTTAAATCATCTGAAAGGACAGCTTGCAAAACCGCAGCCTCTGTTTTTAGGGGAAGACACTGCTTTTCGATCGGCCGTGCTCATCCCGCTTGTAAAAAAACAGGGCGAGTGGCATATTTTGTTTGAGGTGCGTGCGTTAACAATGCGCAAACAACCTGGCGATATTAGCTTTCCGGGCGGAAAAATTGATGAGACGGATGAATCGCCGCTCGCTGCAGCGCTTCGGGAAACACATGAAGAGCTCGGAATCGATCAACAGTCGATTGAACTAATAGGCAATCTCAGTCCATTTGTTATATCACCGGCTTTTGTTGTCTATCCGTTCATCGGAATCATCGAGCAGTCGGAACTGAACACATTTAATAAGGATGAAGTCGAAGAACTGTTTACAGTCCCGTTAAACTGGTTGCTGACGCATGAGCCGTATGTGCATTATGTTCCGGTTGAACCGAAGCCTCCGATTGATTTTCCGTATGATAAAATTGCGAACGGCGAAAATTACGAGTGGCGTTCAAGCCGGATGGAAGAATGGTTTTATGAATATGGAAAGTACACAATTTGGGGTTTAACCGCACGATTGTTAAAGCACTTTATTGAAAAATTAAAATAAAAATTTAGGTGTCTTCCTATTACCGGGGAGACGCCTTTTCCTTTGATTGCCTTAGATCATTAATAGTTTTGATGAGGCGGGAAAATATATAAATCCTATGTTAAAATCAGTGTATTGTTCTAATATTGACACGTAGAAAATGAAGAATCGTATATAGCTTAAATAAAGCGGTACAAAGAACAGGGAATCATAACAAACATAGAATCAGGAGGCATTTATGAAAGGGAAAAAGATGTTATATATAGGAGTTGTAGTGGCGATTGTGATTGCTACAGCTTTAGATATTGCGTTTAAAGGATTAGGTTATCAACTGCTGCAAAAAATAATTTCATAAGTCCGTAGTCACCCGTCGCATATTAAAAGCGGCGGGTTTTAATAAAAAAAGCAAACCTTTTAAGAAAGGCTTGCTTGAAAATCTACAAATTATAAAGCTGCGTATATTTATTCAGTAAGTAGTCAGCCAAATACTTTGCGGAAAGCGGTTCTCCGGTACCTTCCAATATTAACTCATTCGGTTTCTTCAATGCACCGAATTGATGGACTTTATTCGTTAGCCAATCTTTAATAGGTGCTAATTCTCCCCGTTCGCAAAGCTCATCGAAGTTCGGAATGTCCTGATCCATTGCAAATTTCCATTGCGCAGCATACATGAAACCTAGCGCATAGCTTGGGAAGTAGCCAAAGCTGCCGTCACTCCAGTGCATATCCTGCAGTACACCTTCTGCATCATTTTGCGGACGTATCCCTAAATATTCTTCGTATTTTTCATTCCAAACGCGCGGCAAATCTTCCGCCTGTAAATCTCCATTGAAAATCTCTCGCTCAATTTCATAGCGGATCACTATATGAAGCGGATAAGTAAGCTCGTCTGCCTCAATACGTATTAACGAAGGCTCTGAGAAATTGATTGCCTTTAAAAATGCTTCTGCCGGTACGTCCCCAAATTGTTCAGGAGAATGCTTTTGTAAAATAGCGTAATGATGTTTCCAGAAGCTTTCATTTCGTCCGATAATGTTTTCATAAAATAAAGATTGAGATTCATGAATTCCCATCGAAGCACCTGTAGATAATGGCAGGCCGTTTAATGAGGCATCAATATTTTGCTCGTATAAAGCATGTCCACATTCATGAATCGTACCAAAAACAGCGGAACGGAAATCATTTTCATCATACTTTGTTGTAATCCGGATATCTCCGCTGTTTAAACCGATCATGAATGGATGAACCGTCTCATCTAACCGACCTGCTTCAAAGTCGTAGCCAAGCTGCTTCAGCAATTCCAGTGAAGCTGCATGTTGTCCGCTTTTCGGGAAGCGTTTAAATAATAGGGAAGTGTCCGGTTTGTTTTTAGATTCACTGATTGCCTTTACTAAAGGAACGATTGTAGCCTTCAGCTCACCAAATAACACGTCAAGCTTATCCGTCGTCATATTTGGTTCATATTTATCCAATAGTGTATTATAGGCAGAACCGTTTTTAATACCCCAGTACTGAACAAACCGTTTCTGATAATCGATTACTTCTTTTAAGTACGGTAAGAAAATCTGGAAATCTGATTTTTCCTTTGCCTTTTCCCATGCTGCTTCCGATTTCGCTTTTAAAATCGTGTAAGCTTTAAATTCCTCAGCCGGTATCTTTTTAGACTCGTCATATTCTTTCTTAACTTCTTCATAAAGACGCTGTGTCACAAAGTCCAAATTTCCATTTTGAAGCTCAGACAGTATTTTCCCCAGTTCGTCACTCGTTTGGAGAGCAAATAATTCTGCAGACAATGTTCCGATCACTTCCGCACGTTGCTCCAACCCTTTTCGGGGAGCCCCTGTACGCATATCCCAATAAATAACGGAAAGCGCCTCTGAATAGTTTTGCATTTTCTTCACATAATTAATAAAAGTTTGTTGCATAATAGGTTACTCACTCCTTTCACATTTATTATATAGTACTTGGAATCTGTTTTTTTAGTATAAAATATAAAATAATTTTCAAAGGATATATAAATAAGTAGAAACTAATAACAAAAAAAATAGTGAAAAAAAGTTTTTAAAAACTGTTGACGGTTTATCAAAAGGAGTGTAATATTCTAATAGTCGTCAGCAACGAGCTGATAACAAACGAGAAAATGAACCTTGAAAACTGAACAAGCAACGTTAATGAAACAAGCTTCTTAAATGAAGCAAACAATAGATTTCAACTTCTAACGAAGTTGGATCGCTAGCAAAGCAAATGAGCTTTCAAACTACTTTTATGGAGAGTTTGATCCTGGCTCAGGACGAACGCTGGCGGCGTGCCTAATACATGCAAGTCGAGCGGAAATTTTATTGGTGCTTGCACCTT
>NZ_FVZN01000006.1 GCF_900168685.1 Solibacillus isronensis
AAGGTGCAAGCACCAAAAGTTCGTCCGCTCGACTTGCATGTATTAGGCACGCCGCCAGCGTTCGTCCTGAGCCAGGATCAAACTCTCCATAAAAGTAGTTTGAAAGCTCATTTGCTTTGCTAGCGATCCAACTTCGTTAGAAGTTAAAATCTATTGTTTGCTTCATTTAAGAAGCTTGTTTCATTAACGTTGCTTGTTCAGTTTTCAAGGTTCATTTCGTTGCCTCAAGTGACAACTTTTATATCTTATAACATCTTCATTTAGATGTCAACAGTTTTTTAAAATAAAAACTGGAGCGGGTGATCGGAATCGAACCGACAACATCAGCTTGGAAGGCTGAGGTTTTACCACTAAACTACACCCGCATTATATTATAGTAAATTATGGCGCGCCCGACAGGAGTCGAACCCATAACCTTCTGATCCGTAGTCAGACGCTCTATCCAATTGAGCTACGGGCGCCGGGAATTTTTGGTGCGGCCGAGAGGACTTGAACCTCCACGGGGTTGCCCCCACTAGGCCCTCAACCTAGCGCGTCTGCCATTCCGCCACGACCGCTTCATCCGACAATAATTATTATACATCTCTGAAATAATTTGTCAACATGAAAACTGGTGAGCCATGAAGGACTCGAACCTTCGACCCTCTGATTAAAAGTCAGATGCTCTACCAACTGAGCTAATGGCTCTAAATGGCTGGGGTACCTGGATTCGAACCAGGGCATGACGGAATCAAAATCCGTTGCCTTACCGCTTGGCTATACCCCAAAAAATGGCGGTCCCGACCGGGATCGAACCGGCGATCTCCTGCGTGACAGGCAGGCATGTTAACCGCTACACCACGGGACCATTAGTAAATCTTCATTATTAAAATATAAGTGGTGACCCGTACGGGATTCGAACCCGTGTTACCGCCGTGAAAGGGCGGTGTCTTAACCACTTGACCAACGGGCCATTAATGGCTCCGAAGGCAGGACTCGAACCTGCGACCTGCCGGTTAACAGCCGGATGCTCTACCAACTGAGCTACTTCGGAATAATTACTTCGTTGCGACATCATCTTGTCGACTTTTACTATTATAGAGAGCGATTTCCTTTTCGTCAACACTTTTCCTAAAAAAATTTAAAGAAAAAATCTCTTCCTATTTATAGAGCAAAAATCATGTTCTCTAAAAAACAACATAAATACTGTATACCATTATTCACTTATTTTTAAACATCATTTCTAAAATTATTTTTCACTGTGTAGAAATTTAATTTTACCTTTGCACATACTGCAACAGTATTTTTTTACATCCATTTTTCTTTTTCTTTTATATATTTGTCCGCAGTTCGTACAGCTATATATATGTATAGTATTTTGTTTCGGCTTTTCTTTAGGCTGTTCCAATGTAGAACAAAAACGTGGCGCGCCTACTTTTTTCAATAGATTCCGAAAATCTGCATCACCATGCCTATAACCCATCCCCAAAATATGAAGATGATAATGGCAAAGTTCATGTAAAATAATACCCTTTAACTCCTCTATGCCGAAATGATCATATAGTTTTTTATTAAGTTCGATATTGTGGCTGCTTAACATATACCGACCGCCAGTCGTTTTCAAGCGACTATTAAAATAAGCTTTATGAATAAACGGTCGATTAAAAAAGTCATTTGATAACTGTTCCACTAACTTTTGTGCCTGTTCGTCCGTCATATGCCAACCCCCTTAAATTAATAAAAAGCGCATATTCAGCTATGCGCTTTTTATTATAATTGAAAATCATGCTCTTTACACGCTATGTTGATTTTCAGGAGTTAACATCGTTAAAGAAATACGACCTTTATTTGCTTCCACTTTTTCTACCCAAACCGTCACGATATCCCCAAGAGAAACAACATCTAATGGATGTTTAACACGACCTTTTTGCAATTTGGAAATATGGACAAGTCCATCCTGCTTAACCCCGATATCGACAAATGCTCCAAAATCTACAACATTTCGGACGGTCCCTTGCAGCTCCATTCCAACTTGCAAATCATCCATTTGAAGTACATCTGTTTTTAATAACGGTTGCGGGAAAGCATCACGAGGGTCACGGGTAGGTTTCATTAATGTATCGACAATGTCTTTCAATGTAACTTCCCCTACTTCTAATGACTCACCTAATGTTGTTAAATTTAACTTGCTGATCGCTTCTTCGGCTTTTGCCGTTCCGACATCCTTTTTCGTTAATCCTGCTGCCTCCAATACAGCTTCGGCTAATTTATAACTTTCCGGATGGATACCTGTAGCATCTAACGGATTTTTGGCATCTGCAATACGCAAGAAACCGACTGCCTGCTCGTAAGTTTTAGCACCTAATCGCGGGATTTTTTTCAGTTGTGCACGTGATGTAAATTGTCCGTTTTCACTACGCATCGTCACAATATTTTCAGCTACCGTTTTCGAAAGTCCAGATACATATTGTAAAAGAGAGGCCGAAGCTGTATTTACATCTACCCCAACTTGGTTTACCGCTGTTTCCACAATAAACGTCAGTGATTCTGCGAGCTGCTTTTGCGAAACGTCATGCTGATACTGTCCTACACCGACTGCTTTCGGATCAATTTTTACAAGCTCTGATAAAGGGTCTTGTAATCGACGAGCAATCGATACAGCACTCCGTTGTTCCACCTGTAAATCCGGAAACTCTGCTCGTGCCACTTCGGAAGCAGAATATACGGATGCCCCTGCCTCATTGACAATGACATATGCAATGTTTCCGTCTATTTCTTTCAGCAGTTCCGCAATAAACTGTTCTGTTTCACGGGAGGCTGTCCCGTTTCCAATCGCAATAATACTAATCGGATATTTCTTTAATAATGCCTTCACTGTTGCTTTCGCTTTTGAAGGATCCGACGTAGTGTGAGGATATATAACGCCCACTTCAATCATCTTGCCCGTCTCATCGACTACCGCTAACTTGCAGCCTGTTCTGTATGCAGGGTCTACACCAAGAACCATTTTACCGCGCATTGGCGGCTGTAATAATAAGTTACGTAGATTTTCCGAGAAAATATGAATCGCTTGAGTTTCTGCTTTTGCTGAAAGTTCTGCTCGAAGCTCATTTTCAATAGACGGTTTAATTAATCGTTTATAGCTATCCGCAATTGCCAGCTTTACTTCATTTACAGAAGGGCCTACAAAATTTCTAGGAATAAAATGATTTTCCATTTGTATTGTTGCTTTATCGATTGGAACTTCAATTGCTGCACGTATTACATCTTCTTTTTCACCGCGGTTTACCGCCAGGATTCTGTGAGGTGCAATTCGGTGAACAGGTTCTTCATATTCGTAATACATTTCAAATACTTGTTTTTCATCTTTTTCCGCATTTTTTACCGTTGTTACAAGCTTGCCTTCCCGCCAGGATAGGGTACGTAGCTTTTCACGAATTGCAGCATCATCGGCAAATCGCTCTGCTAAAATATCTCGTGCACCAGCCAATGCTTCATCAATTCCAGTAACACCTTGCTCTTCGTTTATAAAAGGCGCCCCCATTTCTTCCAAAGTACGCTTTTTAAACTTTAACAGTTCTTCAGCTAATGGTTCCAAACCCCGTTCTTTGGCGATCGTTGCTTTTGTACGGCGCTTTTGTTTAAATGGTCGGTACAAATCTTCTAAACGTTGAAGAACCGTTGATGCTTGGATAGCTGTTTTTAGTTCATCCGTCAATTTACCTTGCTCATCGATCAGTCGCAGCACTTCTTCCTTTCGTGTTTCGAGCTGTTGTATGTAATGGTAGCGGTCTTCCACTGCCTTAATTTGAACTTCATCAAGTGAACCTGTCATTTCTTTTCTATAACGTGCGATAAAAGGTACTGTGTTACCTTCTTCCAGTAGTCCAATAACCGCTTTTGCCTGTTTTGGTTCCACTTTCGCATCTTTTGCGATTATTTGTAACATTTTTTGTTGATCCATCATGCCACTCCTTTAAATTTCGAACTTTCTTTTAGTGTACCATTCCATTTGTATTGTTTCCCAAAAAAGCTTTGAATTTATGCATGAAAAAAGAGCCTACTAATTTATACTAGTAGACTCTTAAACTTTATAATGAGACGCCGCCACTTGCTGTAATGGCGTCTTGTAATTTTTTAATTGCTTTACGTTGAATTCGCGAAACGTGCATTTGGGATATACCGAGTCTTTCTCCGGCTTCCTTTTGACTAAGCTGTTCCAAATAAGTTAATTGGATAATTTGTCGCTCACGTTCATTTAAAACATTCATCGCATCTGCTACAATCATGCGGCGGTTTGTCACTTCATAGCCTGTATCTTCTCGACCGACTACATCAAATAACGTAACAGTACTACCATCAGAATCCGATTCGATTGAATGGTCCATCGAAAGCGCCTGATAGCTTCGGCCCATTTCCATCGCTTCCAGTACGTCCTCATCCTGTACTTCTAAATATGTTGCAATTTCTGTAATGGATGGAGAGCGTTGTAGCGATGTCGTTAATGCTTCGACAGCTGCCTTGATTCTAGGTCCTAATTCTTTAATACGTCTCGGAACATGTACGTCCCAAGTTTTATCACGTAAAAAGCGTTTTATTTCACCTACGATAGTCGGAACTGCAAACGCCTCAAAGCTTCTGCCAAAAGAAGGGTCAAATCGTCGGATCGCACCTAATAAGCCAAGCATCCCTACTTGTACAATATCATCATAATAAGATTTACCATGTGAATATTTGCGTGCAATCGACTCGACTAACTGCTGATAATGGAGCACAAGATTTGTTTGTGAATCTTCACAGCCGCTTGCCTGATATTCTGCAATCCAATTTAGTACTTCTTCTTTTGATGTATTTTTAGGTAGTGATTCTTTCGACATTTCCTTTCACCTGCTCTCTCGAGACATACTTTGTCATGAAAACAGTGACGCCACCTTCGTTATTTAATTTCACTTCATCCATTAAAGTCTCCATTAAATAAATTCCTAATCCACCTTCACGTAATAATGCTACGTTTTCATTTTCATGATATGGACCAACTTTTGATTTGATCTCTTCAAAGTTAAAGCTTACACCGTAATCTGCGACCATTATTTCAATCTTGTCCTCAAATAATGCACACCCGATTACAACTTCGCCTTCCTCGTTTGCTTTATAAGCATGGTGAACAACATTTGTCACCGCTTCACTTGTAGCAATTTTTAAATCTTCTATTTCATCATAAGTAAACCCAACTCGCATCGCTAATCCTGAAATTGTTAGCCGTATTACACTTACATATTGCGATTTGGCAGGCACTCGAATTTCAATATAGTCAAATGCTCTCATCATTTCAACTCCAATTCCTCATCAATCTCAATACTCATTAATTCACTTAATCCTGTAATTTCAAACAATCTCACTAAACGATTGGATAAATTCACTAATTTTAGTGATGCATTTTCCTTCGTAACTTTTTTATAAAATGCAACAAATATTCCTAATCCTGTACTGTCCATATAATTTACTTTTGATAAATCCAATTCGATTTTTCGGCCTTCTACAATTTGAACTGTTTCCAGCTCTTCGCGTAATATCGGGGCTGTATACGTATCGATTTCACCCTCGATATAGCCTTTTAATACGTTTCCATCTTCTCTAAATTGAACATTAACATTCATTATTAGACACCTCCATTATAAACCTAATTACTTTTCCCGAATCCTCGGATTTTAAACATAAATTTTTTATTTTTTAAAAATAACAACCGTAAAATCATCTTCTAATTCGAAATCAGGCAAGTTTTTCAAATAGGTGTACATTTCCTCACACATTTCCTGTGCTGAAAGATGGTTACAACTTAATGCCAAATTTTTAATAACATCCCGAGGATCCAGCTCTCCTTGCTTGCGAAAATCCGTTACACCATCTGTAATCATAATGATAAAATCATTTTCTTCCAAACAAATGTCGTACTGTGGATATGTCACTTCCGGCATAACACCCAATAGTAAACCCTTCGATTCCAAATCAAAGAAAGTTTTTTTACGGGCATTATAATATATAGCAGGCTCATGCCCAGCCGACCCATATGTAAATTTGCTTTCCTCAATATTGTATGTCCCATAAAACATCGAGACAAACATACTATCATCAACACTTTTTTCGATAATACGATTTAACACTTCTAAAATGTAAGATGGATCTTTTGTTGCGTACTCAAGTGTATCAAGCCCATATTTGACCATAGACATGCACAGGGCTGCAGGCACACCTTTTCCAACAACATCTGTCACAGCTACACTGACAACCGAATCATTGTTGTTTAAGAAGTGAACATAATCACCATTCATTTTGCGGATTGGTACGGACAGCATCCCAATATCAATCTGATCAAGCATAGGTACTGTTGTTCTGAGAATCATATTCTGGATCTTTGTAGCGACATTCATCTCCATTCGCAGTTCTTCTTGCTGTTCCAGTAAACTTTGATGCTCCTTTAAAGTTAAACCAAAGTGCACCATAATCTCAATTAAAAAATCATAGCTATGCGAAATATCTTCTGGCAGATCTGGATAAATTTGTTCTATCGCATATTTGTGGATATTGATGACCTCTTCTGGAGCTACTTTTTTTTGAATTAACTGTCGAATAAAGTTTTGTCCTATATACAAATTTCGCTCAGTTTGGTTTGCCAAAAAATCCGATAAGATTTTTTGATATTGTATTTGCAGCTCTTTCAAATTTTATCACATCCTACTTTACCCATTTTTCGATAACTATCGTCGTTCCATTTCCTACAGTGGATTGGATGTCCATTGTATCCATTAGTCTTTTGACTCCCGGCAAGCCCGCTCCAAGCCCGCCTGAAGTTGAATAGCCGTCTTCCATCACTTTTTTTAAATTGCTTATTCCTGGTCCTTTATCTGCCGCTATTATGCGAAGGCCAACTTTCTCTTCATTACTAATACGTTCTATTGTCACTTCCCCGGCACGGGCATATAAATAAATATTTCGAGCCAGTTCACTTATCGCCGTCGTAATTCGAGCTTGATCTACCGCGCCAAAGCCAATTGCTTTCGCCTCGTTACGTCCAAGTTGGCGTGCAGCTACAATATCCCATTCTGTTACAATCTCTACGGTAGATTTCGTATTCATCATAGTGCCCCCAATTTCCTACTTTTTCTTTCTATGGAGTTAACGTATAGTATCAGTTTTTTGAATTATTAATTTTTACATTATACCATATGTTATCCTTGTAGTTTAGTTGGATATAAGTTTTCAACCATATTTTTGCTATATTATAATTTTAAGTAAAATATTACAAAGTTGCATGATTACAGTTTACTATTTACCTAAAATGTATAGGGGACTTCTATTTATAATAATAAAAAACACCGAAACGATAGTTTCGATGTTTTTTTATGTATTAAAATTTTACAAGTCCTAAACTAATATTAAGAGCGATATCTACTTCTTGCATTAGTTTTGCATCTAGCTGAGTAATACGATCTGTTAATCGCGATTTATCAATTGTACGCAATTGTTCAAGCAAAATTACCGAATCACGCTCAAAACCATACTTTTTCGCATCGATTTCAACATGTGTAGGTAACTTTGCTTTTTGAATTTGCGCAGTAATTGCAGCTATTATGACAGTTGGACTAAAGCGATTTCCAATATCATTTTGAATAATAAGAACGGGTCTAGTCCCGCCCTGTTCCGACCCTACCACCGGTGATAGGTCAGCAAAAAAAACGTCTCCACGTTTTACAATCAAATTGTCATCCCCCGCTTACGAGACGCTCCACCATATGTTCCGCTTCATACTCTGCATGCAAGCACTCACTGCAAATTGTCAGATTAATTTGCGACATTTCCACATAGCCCTTTATTAAAGCTTCCCGTATTTGATTTGGTTGCATATGCTTTGTATAATTTTGAGTCGCCAAATACGCCATCATATAACCATTCTCAGTATTACGCCCAAACGTTCTTTCGAATTGCGTTACTAGCTCATTTGGTATGTCAATTACTACTTCTTCTACTTCTACTAATTCCTTCGCGTACAAAACAAGCACCTCCACCGAACATCCCATTTCCCATTCATTCTATCATTGATTGACTACAATGAAAAGACAGGAAAATTAAAAAACTGACAATTCTCGCAATAAAGGAATAAATATGGACATACTTGTTTTGTATATTTGAAGTTATTTGCAGTAATATTACATCGATTTATTTATATACCCTAGGAACTCTAGCCGTTATTACACATGGCACTTCGTAATTAATTGTTTGGAGTTTATGAGCCCAATCATCTATCGTGATTTCCTCTTGCTGTTGGCAGCCTATCAGTACAACTTCTTCCCCAACATTATATGCTTCCGGAAGTAAAATCATACTTTGATCCATACAAATTCTGCCGACAATTTTCGCTCTTTTTCCTCCAACAAGCACTTCTTGGCCTGAAAGCTTACGAATCATACCATCTGCGTAGCCAATCGGTATTGTACCGATATAGCAGTCCTTTTCTGCCGTATATGTTGCACCATAACCTACCGATTGACCAGCCTTCATTTTTTTAATATGTACAAGTTCGGTCTGTAGAGAAAATGCCGGCTTAATCGGAAATGGCAATTTTGTGCCTACATAACCTGAAGGAAGCAATCCGTACATGGAAATACCGAAACGTACCGCATCATAATGCAAAGAAGGATCTTTTACTAATGCGGTAGCTGTATTGGCAACATGAACAAGACGAGGCTTTTGTGGCAGTGCACCTAAAAAGTCCTTGAATAGGGTAGCTTGATTGTCAAAGTACAGTGAATCTTCTTCATCTGCAGTAGCAAAATGCGTAAAAATTCCATCCACTAAAAAGTCATCGGAAGAATTAATCATTGTATATAACTCCAATAGTTCTTCTTTAGTAGATACACCGATACGTCCCATGCCCGAATCAACTTTAATATGAAGTCTTAACTGGTTTAACAGCGGTGTATACTGCTGTGCTTCTTGGAGCCATTCTGTTGAAAAGGCAGTAAGGATAATATTTTCTGCTGATGCATACGGAATAAAAGCATGCGGTGAAGCACCTAACACTAAAATATCGATTTCCTTAAAATTCTCTCTAATATGTACTGCTTCGTCGGGTGTTGCGACAGCAAGCATTGTTGCACCGGCCTCAATTGCCGTTTTTGCAACTTCCACATCTCCATGACCATATGCATTTGCTTTTACGACAGCAATAATTTGGATATTCGGTCCTATATAATTTCGTAGTGAAGCAAGGTTATGTGTGATTGCTTGCAGATGAATTACTGCTTTTGTTGGTCTGTAATAAATTGGAGTATCCATTTCGATTTTTACCCTCTTTTTATAAGTTTAAACTTACTGTTATTTATGTAATTTTCAGTCAACCACTTTTAAATCTGTATACGAAAGAAATCATCTTGCGCTAGTATGCGCAAGATGTCTCTTATTAAATATAACCATAAAATACAATTTAAAAACAAGTTTAGAAAGACATAATTATAATTTATTTTATACTACTTTCCTGCACACTTGCAGCTACTTCCAATAATTCATCCTTCGTTAATTTTGTGGAAGCGATAAAGAAGGTCATGCCATCTTTGTCCCACTGAATTGAATTATCAGTAATAGCCCCTATTGTATATCCTAAATCTGCCGGGTCCCCGGATACAGGTAATATTGTATCATCGGATTGGATCGGCTGCTGCATTAATGTAAACGGCTTTTCCCCTTCAAATGTTAAAATAACTCGTGTATTTCCATCTTCCTGCACTTCAAACTCATCTGTCAGCTTTGTATGGGCCCAGTCAATCGTAGGATAATACACACTAAACTCTGTATCTACCACTTCTGCTGATGCAGCTTTCTTTTCCTCTTTTTCAGAGAATTTTTCTACCGCATATTCTTCCGCAGTATGCTGCACTCCCAGTTTAATGTCTGCAAATGTAATGACAACTTGTTCTTGTAAAGATTCATCCATAACGCTAACTTTTGTCGGAAGCATCGTTTTCTTATCGACTACAATTTGCTGAACCGGTAATGCTGTTTGGTCTACGTTTCGAGTCGCAACTTCAAAAGTATAGCTTGCATCATCTTCAGTCATTACCGCTTTTGAATCTGACAACAAATCTTCAGCCAATGCACCAATTATATACGCCTGACTGTTTTGCTTTGGCCATTCACTTTGGAATTTATGCGTTTTACGTAATGATGGCGTGACAACAAAGACACCTTCTTCATTTCGAACGATCAACTGCTGTTCTGACTCACCTTTTGGATTAACTGCCACTCGGTAAAAATCCGGTTTTGTATGCCAAACTTTTACATCGTAAACACGTGGCTCTGCGCCTGTCCGAACTTCCATCGAAGCACTTAACTCATAACCTTTGGCGTCATTCCACTTCTTGTTAACATCTTCAATCACTTCATCCTTTGTAGCTTTTCCACACGCCGCCAAAAAGAGACAACAAACGACAACTACTAGCAGTCGTAGTTTCAAAGATTCACCCTTTCGATTATCTATTTCGATAAATTACTATATGAGCCAAGGTGTCCATGTATGTATTATTGCATTAAGATTACTTGAGCAACTGCTGTCGTACGCGTATGAGTAATGGATATAAACCCGTTCACCAGTTCACCATCGAAGTATAATACAGGTTTTCCTTGCTCCGTTTTTAAAATTTCTATTTGATGGAGTTCACAGCCTTTACCGATTCCTGTGCCATTTGCTTTTGAATAGGCTTCCTTTGCAGCAAAACGACCTGCCAAAAATTCCACTTTGCGCATATCCGATAACGAATTAAAAATGGCCAGTTCCCTATCTGTTAAAATTCTTTGAGCAAATTTTTCTGAACGTCCAATCATTTTTTTAATTCGGTCCAATTCTACTAAATCTAAACCAATCCCTTTTATCATTTAATAGCTCTCCCTTTCTTTTAATCATTACTCCAATGTATAATGAATAAAAATACGTTTTATTTTGTATCGACTTAATTGAGGTGGAACATGTTTATTCGTAGAGAAAATTTTAAACAGTACATTACGTTATATCCGGTCGTATCGTCAATTATAGCAATTAATCTAATTGTTTTCGTCCTAACATTAATACCGGGCTTCGGCGAAGATCTGCTTTATGCCGGTATGAGCGTAAATGGACTCATTGCAGCCGGTGAATGGTGGCGTATTATTACGTCCATGTTTTTACATGCAGGTTTTATGCACGTTCTTTTTAATATGTTCTCCCTATTTTTATTTGGTCCGGAACTTGAGAAAATCGCCGGCAAAATGCGCTTTTTAACAATTTACTTTTTAGCCGGAATTTTTGGTGTTGCTGCTACTTACGCAACACAAGATGCCTATTATGCAAGCGTAGGTGCAAGTGGAGCACTATACGGAATTTTCGGAGCGTTCGGGGCCCTTGTTTATTACACTAGACATTTATTCCCGCAGTTAAGACAAATAATATTGCCATTAATAGTGATTAGTATTATTATGACATTTTTAACACCAAATATTAATATTGC
The DNA here is from genome assembly GCF_900168685.1 of Solibacillus isronensis. Taxonomy (NCBI): domain Bacteria; kingdom Bacillati; phylum Bacillota; class Bacilli; order Caryophanales; family Caryophanaceae; genus Solibacillus; species Solibacillus isronensis. Next base: position 11,514 of record NZ_FVZN01000006.1, read on the forward strand.
CGCACATCTAGGCGGTTTAGTTACCGGCTTTATTTTAGGGGTTGTTTACTTTAATCCTAAAAATATGGGACGCTGGCGCAAACAGCCCATTAGACGGGTAAAATAAAAACAGGATTCGCGAAAAGTAAAACTTCTTCGCGGATCCTGTTTTTTAATGTTCATACCAGGACAGTACTCTTTCTACTTCCTGTTGCTCCATATGACGCGCTGTAGCAGAAGCTCCGAGCATACCTGACATCACTACAATTTTTACAGACCCAATATCCCGTCGCTTCTGGAAATAGGTTTGACTACCTTGCGTAATTTGTACTCGCTTTTTTATAGCATAAAATGTTACACGGCTTACAAGACGCGAGACGATCGTAATTTGCTGATCTTTCACCGTAAATCCAGTCGTCTTAAATTGCCATCTTCCAAGTAGAATGATCGGCACGATTAGCAATAATGACAACAGTCCATATGGATAGAAGAAGTAAGAAATAGCACCGATTAACGGAACTAACCATACAAAATCGATCCGATAGAAAAAAGGTTGTGCTTTTTTTGGCGGCTGAATAAGTTGGGTAACTTCAAAATCATATTCAGGAAACAGTTCTGCCAATGGTGTAAACACCTCTTTTTTTGCAATCAATGGAAATAAAATGATTTTCTTATCATTCTCCCCGCTAAATCCTCCACCAGCACTTTCTACCGCAACAGATGCTAAGCCGAGCATTTGCTGGAAAGGGTTTTCCGCCAGTTTAATTGCCTGCACCCGTTTTAACGGAATTGTCACACGTTTTTTTTCGATTAATCCCCGCGTAATAATTAGACGATCATGCTCCTTGCTGACCGTAAAGTTATAATAATTTAAAAACGTCAAGCCAACAGAAATTCCCCATGCCAGTATTAGCGCAAGCGCGATTAAAATCATGACAACAATAAAGCCGTATTCCACTAAAAATGCCAATTCATCATATATCAGATCAAAAGGAATAAACTCCGCAAATTGCGAAAGAACTGCAAAGACACCGGCAAGTACTACCCCCACACCGCTGGAAGTCGTCGCTAACAGTAACAGCTCCGGTATTTTCATTTTGTGTAAAACTACTGATTCCGGCTCTGGCTCTTCAACTTCAACCATTTGCCCTATGTCACTTTCAATCGGCAGTTTCTGTTTCGCCTTTTTCATTTGAATTTCCACTTCGTCTGCCGCAGCTTTCGTTACCGCTGTCAGTTCCGCTTCAGGTTTCCCATCTTTACTTCCCGCCGTTTCCACTTGTACTTGTACAAGCTTGAACAACCGGTGAAAAATACCTTCTTTATAATTCAAATTTTGAATGCGATCAAATGGAATATAACGCTTTTTCTTTATAAACAGACCATATTCCACACGGAGTTCACTATCTTCAAACCAATATACAAATGTCCACCACTTAATCAAACCGCTCACTACCGTTACCGATAAGACGATAACTAAAATTAAGAGCGGGATCATCTCACTGAAAAACGTTTCGCTTCGATAGTCCAAATTAAAATTAAAGCCGTTCGCCGCAACAATGATAATGATCGGGATAAGGAGATCTTTCAATGCCTTTACAACATTGATGATTGCCGTTACAGGATGAAGTTTATATTTGTCTTTAGACATCATCTTCCGCCACCCTTGCAAGTTCAGAGATTTTTGTCCTCAATTCATCGGCATCTTCAACTTTCAACATAGGAATCGTATGTACTGTTGCCGCCGAAGAAATCGATATACTCGCTAACATGTATTTTTTTAAAATCGGTCCCTGCTCTGTATCAACATGTTGAACACGCACCATCGGTATTAATGTCCGTTTTACGACAAACAGGCCACTTTGAATTTCAATTTCCTGTTCTCGTACTTCATAACGCCAAATTTTCCATCGGATGCTCGGGAATACAATAACTGAAAACGCAACTGATAACAATACGAGCGCGATGGCAATCCACATAATCCATTGCGGCCAATCAAATTTAACTGTTAAAAATACGATGCCGCCTGTTAAAAGAGCGATAATAAAAGTTTGAATGATTCCATATAGTCGCCACACTGTTTGCGCTTTTTTAGGTAACTGAAACTTTGGTTGTTCTCTCACTAGCCTTACACCTCTTTCTCTATATTATGCTATACGTATTAACTGCTTAAATGTTTCAATATGTTCTAACTAGGATGACAAAAACAATCCCCTCTCCCTCATAGTATAGTTAATTGGTAAATTTGTTAAATAATTTATAAAAATTTTATTTCCCGGAAAATATATTTGTATAAAATTTTCCACAAAAAAACACACCAACGAGAAATCGTTGGTGTGTTGAAATAGTTTTAGTCTTCGCGACGTTGACGTGGACGACGATCACGAGAGCCTTCGCGACGAGCACCGCCTTCACGACGACCTCCATCACGGCTTCCGCTACCAGAACGGCTTCCGCCACCTTCACGACGGCGATCTCCTCCGCGACGGTCACCACCGCCACGGTTGCCACCACGGTTACGGTCATTACCGCCACGGCCGCGGCCTCCGCCACCTTGTGAACGGTCACGACGCATTGGTAATGGACGCTCTTCAGATAATGATACTGGTGTAGCATCCGGTTCTTTAGTAATTGATTTAAGTGCTGCTGCCACTAAGTCAAGTGCATCGTTATTTTCCAATAACTTAGCAGCTAACTCACGGTAAGTACCTAAATCATTATTTTGAACTAATTCCACCAATGATTGCATTGCATCTTCTTGTAAGCCTACTAATGCTTCTTCAGATGTTGGTGGACGTAAAGGTGTCATACGTTTTTTCGTAGTTTCTTCTACGATGCGTAAGTAACCCATTTCACGAGGTGTTACGAATGTTACTGCAACACCAGATTTACCAGCACGGCCTGTACGACCGATACGGTGAACGTAAGACTCAGGATCTTGGGGAATGTCAAAGTTGTAAACATGTGTTACACCTGAAATATCCAATCCACGAGCTGCTACGTCTGTTGCGATTAAAATGTCAATTTTACCTTCTTTGAACTGGCGTAAAACTGAAATACGTTTCGCTTGAGATAAGTCACCGTGAATACCTTCAGCTAAGAAGCCACGTAAACCTAAAGCTTGGCTTAATTCATCAACACGGCGCTTCGTACGACCGAAAATGATTGCAAGTTCTGGTTTTTGAACGTCAAGTAAACGAGATAAAGCATCGAATTTTTCACGCTCTGTTGCTTTTACGAAGAATTGTTCAATGTTTTCCATTGTTAATTCTTTTGCTTTAATTTTTACGATTTCAGGATCTTTCATGAATGTCTCTGCAATTTTGCGAATTGCTGGAGGCATTGTCGCTGAGAATAGTAATGTTTGGCGATCTGATGGTACGTTTTCTAAAATCGCATTGATATCATCGATGAAGCCCATGTTTAACATTTCGTCCGCTTCGTCTAAGACTAAAGTTTGCACTTCGTCTAAACGTAATGTACGACGGTTAATATGGTCTTGAATACGACCTGGTGTACCTACAATAATTTGTGGTTTATTTTTTAATGCGCGGATTTGACGGCCGATTTCTTGACCACCGTAAACTGATAATAACTTTACGCGCTTGTCATAACCTAATTTATAAAGTTCTTCTGAAACTTGGATTGCTAATTCGCGAGTCGGAGCAATTACCAAAGCTTGGATGTTTGGATTTTTTGGATCGATTTTCTCGATTAAAGGAATACCAAACGCAGCTGTTTTACCAGTACCTGTTTGTGCTTGACCTAAAACGTCACGGCCGTCCATTGCAAACGTAATTGTACCTTCTTGGATTGGTGTTGCTTCTTCAAACCCCATACGCTTAATAGAACGTAATGTCGATTCACTAATGTTTAATTCTGAAAAATTTGTCAAACTCTTCATTCTCCTTTTTCCTGTATAAGTTGACAAATGGTTACATTTTCAGATGAAATGGCGGCAAATTTCGAGCCATTGTATGTGGAACGTTTCCGTTACTTAAAAATTCTCTCTGCTTCATTGCAGAGTCTCTTATATGAAAAGGAAAGCCCGGTCATTGCCGAGCGGTTCAATTCTACCGTTTCTAATTGGGTGTTGCATTTGTAAAAAATAGAATAAAACCGTTTATCAAAAAAAAGCACTCTTCACCCATAAGTCTGAAGAGTCTTCGCACAAAATGTATCCATTGCTTTTATTAGTCTAACATGGGTTGTAACGGTATGCAATGATATTGCTTTGTATCAAAATAGTCAGATATTTATTACTCCAATAAAAATTGATACACTTGATCAAACCATTGCTCACAATCATCACTGTAACAAATATGATGTTTTCCACAATCTGAAATATACATTTGCTTTTGTTGCGACTGAATTTGTTCAAATAATATTTGGGCGGTTGCACTTGGCACAATTCCATCCAGCTCCCCTTGTACAATGAAGGTAGGACACTGAATGTTTTTTATATAAGGCTCCGTTTTTTTCACGACCTTCATAAATTCAATCGTTGCTGTTAACGGGACATTTTTAAATTTAAATTTGTACCGTGCAAACAATTCGTTTTCTTCTAACTTTTTATGCACCATATCTTGGGCAATTGCTCGAACATCTTTTACTAACTGTGTAGGACTCACATATTTTGCTGCAGCACTTAGGAGTACCAACTTTTTTACTGGGTAACGTATAGATAAGTACATCGCAATGACACCACCCATTGAAAAACCGACGACGATGACTTCATCGACTTGCTTTTTCAACTGCCGATATGCGATTTCCGCTTCCATCATCCAATGTTCTGCTTTATAGCCTTTCATAGCCAAATGCTCTGCATCACCGTGACCGGAGAACGTCGGAATACTTACGACCCAATCTATTCGTTGCTCTATATAATGCGCAAAAGGCTGGACTTCATACGGTCCACCTGAAAATCCATGTAAAAACAGGACGCCGACTTTCATCCAATCACCTGCTTCCATTAAGCTGTTACTATCTATAATAAGCGACATTTAAAGTCGAAAAAAGTTTTTGCGCTAAAAAAACGAGCTAGCACTAGGCTAACTCGATTGAATGGATAATTTTCTCCAACTGCATTCCACGAGAACCTTTTACTAAAAGGATGGACTCGTTTGTTGCATGAGACTGAATTTTTTCGATAATCGGTGCGTACTCATTCTCGGAATACACTAAATGCTCAGCATCAAATGTTTTTTGCAGTTTATTATAAAGCCATTTCATGCGCGGGCCATACAAGCAAACATAGCGTATTTCTTCAGGATGAATATGTGCGGCAATTCCTTCATGCATCTGCTTTTCATCATTTCCAAGCTCGAGCATATCACCAAGTACAAGCCACTTTTCGTTGCGGATTGTCGTTTGCTCGACAAATTGGATTGCAGCATGCATCGACGTTGGCGCAGCATTGTACGCATCGTTAATAAATAATAAATCACCGACCGGAACAAGCTGCATCCGCATATCTGTTAAAACTACTTTCTTTAATGCTTCGCGGATTTGCTCGTCAGTCAAACCTAATGCCTTACTTACCAGCATTGTACTTAATGTATTCTTCACTTGGTGCTCGCCTAAAACCGAAATGAAGAAATCACCTTGGATTACTCCATCTACATGGAAACTGCTTCCTTGTGCTGTCGCTTCTATTTGTGAAGCTGCTAAACTTTGCGCTTGGCTAAAGCCAAATGCCTGTGTTTTTAATTGCGGTGTTTTTGCAACTAAGTTTTGAAGTAACGGTTCATCACCATCATAGAAAAGAACTCCTTCTTCAGACAATCCTTTTACAATTTCAAACTTCGCCTTTGCAATCCCTTCGCGTGATCCTAAATCTTGCATATGCGCTTCACCGATATTTGTAATAATGGCATAATGCGGTCGTGCAAGCTTCGTTAAAAATTCAATTTCACCGAAACCGCTCATCCCCATTTCCAATACGGAAACTTCCGTATCCTCATCAAGCTGTAAAATCGTAATCGGCAAACCGAGCTGATTATTAAAGTTCCCGATCGTTTTTTGGACCTTAAAATATGGAGAAAGAGCTCCCGCCAAAATATCTTTTGAAGACGTTTTCCCGTTTGAGCCAGTAATCCCGATAAATGTCGCTTGATGCTCATTACGGTAACACTCTGCCATTTTCTGAAGTGCTAGCTCTGGGTCTTTCACGAAAATTAGTGGCAAATGTTTCGGTGGATTTGGCTCATCGATCATCCATAAAGAAGCTGCCGCGCCTTTTTCAAATGCCTGCTCAACAAAACGATGCCCATTTACGGCTTCTCCACGGAAAGGAATGAATAAATCCCCTTTTGCAATTGTCCGTGTATCAATGGAAATACCTGTGACAATCGTTTCAGGAAATGACTGATTTTCTATCGTTAACCATGTTGCAATTTGCTGTAAACTTTTTTTCACTTTTTATCCCACTCAATCTCTGTTGTATTGAAGCTGTTGTTTTTCTGTATAACGTTCAAGCGCAAAATCAATCAGCTCTTTAATTAGCTGTGGATATGTTACATCCGTATGCTGCCACAATAAAGGATACATGCTTACCGGTGTAAATCCTGGCATTGTATTTACTTCATTGATGAATATTTCGTTGTTTTCAGTTACAAAAAAATCTGCGCGCACTAATCCCGCTCCGTCAATCGCTTTAAACGCTCTTTTCGCCATATCTACTAAGTCTGTATAAACATCGTCTTGTAATGGGGCCGGAATAATTAATGCTGTCGAACCATCTTTATATTTTGAATCATAATCATAAAACTCAGTCATTGGCTTAATCTCACCTGCTATTGAAACGTTCGGTGTATCATTCCCTAACACAGCAAGCTCAATTTCTCTAGCTGTTACGCCTTGTTCAATGACAATTTTGCGGTCATATTGCAGTGCAAATTGGACAGCTTTTTCTAGTTCCGCTGCATTCGTCGCCTTGCTAATTCCTACACTTGATCCTAAGTTAGCTGGTTTAACAAACATCGGATAGCCTAAAGACTGTTCGCATCTTTTGATCCAAGCTTCTTTCTCCCGCTCCCATTCACTTCGAATAAAATATTCATAAGGTAATTGCGGCAAATTTGCCATTTCGAATAATTGCTTCATAACTACTTTATCCATACCTGCTGCTGAACCAAGAACACCGTTACCTACATAAGGAATGTTCAGCACTTCCAAAAAGCCCTGTACTGTTCCATCTTCACCGTTCGTACCATGCAGTAAAGGGAAGATTACATCGAATGGACTTTCCATATGTTTTGCAATAAATTGCGTAATATTATTTTCAGACTGGTCTGTTGCCGTTGTAAATTGCAATTGTTCAATCGTTTGAGCGGGTTCTGTTAATTGAGGTCCAACACGCCATTCACCCTTCAATGTTATAAAAATCGGGAAAACGTCAAACTCATTAAAATCCATTGCTTGCGTTACTGCTTTTGCCGTTGAGAGTGATACTTCATGCTCGGCTGACTTACCACCATATAATAAACCAATTCTTTTTTTCATTTTTTTGACCTCCAGTTTTCACTAACCTTATTTTATCACGAATACACTAAACGCTGAAATCGGATAAAAAACACCCACTGCCCTGTTCGCTGTGAGTGTCAACTAATTTGTATTAATTCATCATAGCCTTGTTTTAATATTTCATCTAAATCATCCCAAACTTCATCCGGATAATCATAATCACTCAGCACTCGGATTTCGATTGCATAATGGGAATTTGGTTTATCTAGTTTATATAATGACAGCAATGCACCTTCTTTAGCAAAAGGCCGATATTGTCTTAATGTAGAAGGATCGATTGTCGGTGAGTTGTTTTTATTCTTTCTTCTCCAAAAGCTCCCAACACCTTCTTTATCTCTTATCATTTGATTAAATAGATTCGAAACGAGTATTTCAGAATCGCCTATAAAACGATAATATACTTTTGTCATTTTGTCAGTTACAGATGAGTAATAAGCATAGCGATTTTGCAATTTGTTGAAAAATGGCGATGCAAGCGGCTCACGCTTATGACTAAAATACAGGAGCTCTGCCTGTTCAAGGGGAGTTAACGTATTAATGTTTTTCTCTGTCGTAAAATCTACCCAGCATAAATCTTTCTTTAAGTCGCTTTCCTTTTTCAGAAAATCGCGCATATCTTCAATTGTTACAAAATCAAATTGTGTATGCATATTAAAAGAGCCGTTGTCGTAGGCGTGCTTTAATAACAGAACATTTTTTACGGGCTCGACCGAAACCATAAATTCCTTCAGTGTAAGACCACTATAAATAACAAAATGTTCGACATCGTTCATATGAATATATAAATGATGCATAAAATCTTCAGCAGATTTCATTTTCTTCGCCACGATTTGCACGCCCCTTTAATATGAATAATATGATTATTATATGACTTCTCATTCAAATTTGAAACATTTTCTCACCTGTTTCGTCCAACTTTTAAATTAGTCTTACTAAAGTAATTTTTATAAGAATATGATAAAGTAAATAAAGCTTAAAACATTACAGCAATTTCCGTGAAAACTTTCCTATATCTGCAATTCTTTTACCGGGAAATGTTGTGCCCATATAAAGAACCTTCAATTTGTTGGTATCTTCTGACCCTTTAACGGGTTAAATTTAATAATTTAAGGTGAAACGAATGGATACAAACAATTATAATTTTAATAAACGGTTCGACTGGCCGCTTACTACTATCCTCATCATATTTTTAGGGGTAAGTGTGCTGGCAATCGCATCTGCACAAACTTCAGGTCAATATGGAATAAATTTCATACCGAAGCAAATAATAAACTATGCTATTTTTGCTTTTATTGTGGCCTTTGTCATGTACTTTGACCCTGATCAGTATAAAAAAATGGCATGGCCGCTTTACGGTTTCGGAATCTTGCTATTAGTTGCCCTTGTCGTTATTCCGACTTCAACTGGTTTAACTGTTGAAACAAACGGAGCAAAAAGCTGGTTCAAAACACCAATCGGTAATATTCAGCCTGCCGAATTTATGAAGACATTCTACATTTTAGCTTCTGCCTTTTTAATTAGTAAGCACAATGAAAATTACCAGATTAAAACGATTAAATCCGATTTATTGCTGCTCGGTAAAATTTGTTTAACGTTGGCAATACCGCTTGGCTTCATTATGATGCAGCCGGATTTAGGTTCTGCGCTAGTATTCTTTGCAATTACTGCAGCACTTGTGATTGTCGCAGGTGTAACTTGGAAAATTATTTTACCGCTTTTTGGCGGTGCTGCACTTGTTGGCGGTTCGTTATTATGGATGGCACTGTATATGCAGGACTTCCTGGAAAAGACATTTGGTTTCCAACCATACCAATTCGCCCGTATTTACTCATGGATTAATCCTTATGAGTATGCGACTTCAGACGGCTATCATTTAATTACTTCACTAAATGCGATTGGCTCCGGTGAGGTTTTCGGTAAAGGATTCATGGCGCGTGAAGTATATGTTGCGGAAAACCATACAGACTTTATCTTTGCTGTAATTGGTGAAGAGTGGGGCTTTATCGGCGCAAGCGCTGTTATTTGTCTATACTTCCTGTTAATCTATCACTTAACGAAGATGACTTTGTTATTAAAAGATCCATTCTGTACTTATGTATGTGCAGGGATTATCGCTATGATTACGTTCCATGTATTTGAAAACATCGGTATGACGATACAACTTCTGCCGATTACAGGTATTCCGTTACCTTTCATTAGCTACGGAGGTAGTTCGATGATGGGGAATGCCTTAGCGATCGGTCTAGTCTATAGTATGAAGTATCATTACCGTACGTATATGTTTACAACAAATGATCCTGACGATGAATAAAACAAAAAGGACCCGTGTATACCGCGGGTCCTTTTCCTATTGCTTCATATGAAATTAACGTATGACAAACGGGGTTTCATCACACCTAATTTTCATTAATTTTGCGTTTGTGGAGTTTGTGTTGGTGGTGTTAAAACTTTTAAAAGCTCAAGACGAGATTTCGTAACTGTCGCCGTAACACCTAATTTTGATAAGTTTGTAACAATACGCTTTAAATCAATCTCTTTCGCCATTTGATTACACCTCAAACTTTCCTTTGTTAATATATATAACGATATTTCATGTTAAAAGTTTCAAATTTATAAGGTCAGACCTTGTACTACTTCATATGTTACCACGTATAAGCTTATTTTTCTTTCCTGTTTTGTGACAAAACTAAAACATAATTAAACTTAACCGTTTATTAACAATAATAAACCTATATAAATTTATTTTAGAGAAAATTTTTTCTAGTAAATTTTATAATTACTTTTGAAATAATTTACATAATCTTCTCGAATACATGTTATTTAATAATTTTATTTTCCACGTGTAGTTAAAATGAATTGCATTATATTTCCAACTACGTTTAACAAAAATTACAAGTGGAAATATTGAAAATATCATACCCATTTTTGTGAAGTAATTCCGACTTGGAATAAACAAATTTTTATCCGTTCGGGCCTTTTAATTCATCATTTCACATAGATGTTACTTCAGTAGGAGGAACTTCAAATGTCACATATAGAAAAAAATATTTATATTCCAAAAGAATTGATCCATTATCATACGAGTTTAAGTCATTCAGCCGAACAAGTAGCAATTTTAAAACCGGTGAAACAGCCTGCGTTTTTACATGAAAGTAAATTTGCCGGTCTTCCTTTTCTAACAAATAAAATGGAACACCCTAAAGACAATCAAAATCGCTATATGCTGTTTTTGGCACAGCTTAACTTTGCGGAGATTCAGCTTGACCATCCATTTCCACAAGATGGTATATTGCAATTTTATATTCCACAGCAATGTTATGAAAGGGAAAAATCACATTCGGAATGTCGTTCTTTTAAAGTCCAATATATACCTTATCAAGGTCACTATAATGAATTTATTCATGATTTCACATATTTAGAAGACGTAAACATCAGCAGTTTCCCGATTCAGCAGGAGATGAAGCTCATTCCAAAAACACAATTTGAACCAGTGTCTGCAATGGATTACCGTTTAAATAATTATTTTAATCCTGAAATAATGGATGCACCCATTACATTGGATGACCGTTCATTTCAGGATGTATATTTGGAGAGTTATTTAGCAGCGGAGCATAAAATTGGCGGCTATCCGTATTTTATACATCAGGACTTCAGGAAAACGTCGCGCTACTTACAGCACTACGACACATTATTACTGCAAATCGTTTCAAACGATGAGCAAAATATTATGTGGGGAGATAGTGGGATTATCAGCTTCTTCATTAACTCCAAAAAATTAGCACAACGTGATTTCTCGGATATTTACTTCCATGTTGAGGAATATTAAAGCAGTAAGAAGCACTCGCTTGAAGTGTTTCTTTTTTTGTTTTGCTTCCATAGGCTATAATGAAAGTAAGAAGGAAAGTAGGTGAATCTTTTGAGCGCAATTATTCAAAGTTCCATTTGGGTACCGCTTATTATGTTTATAAATATTCTATTTGCCCTGACTGTCATTTTTTTAGAGCGCAAAAAGCCTTCATCAACTTGGGCATGGTTGCTCGTTCTTTTTTTCTTACCGTTTGTTGGATTTTTCCTCTATTTATTATTAGGAAGGCAATTAAGAAAAAAACACTTATTCCGTTGGGATGGCAGAAAAGATATCGGGATTGAACAACTGATTAATTATCAGATTGAAGCAATTGAAAAAAATGAGCTGGAACTGCGTGCAGAACATATTAAAAGTTATAATCATCTCATATATATGAATTTAAAAACAAATAACGCTGTCCTGACACAAGATAACGATGTGAAGATTTTCGATGACGGCAGTGACAAGTTCGAAGCACTTATAAATGATATTCTACATGCGAAAAACCACATTCATATTCAATACTATATTTTCAAACTGGATAACTTGGGGCAACGCATTGTAAATGCTTTAATAAAAAAGGCAAAACAAGGTGTAAAAGTAAGAGTACTATTTGATGAAATGGGCTCACGCGGAGTTCGGAAGAGGCATTTTAAAGAACTGATCGAAGCTGGCGGTGAAGTAGAAGTATTTTTCCCTTCAATTTTGCCACTCATCAATCCACGCTTAAACTTTAGAAATCACAGAAAAATTTCCATAATAGACGGGCGTATCGGCTATATTGGAGGTTTTAACGTCGGGGATGAATATTTAAGTTTATCGGATCGATTCGGCTACTGGCGCGATACACACTTACGTATTGAAGGAAGTGCTGTCCACCCATTACAGACACGTTTCATTTTAGACTGGAATCAGGCAAGTGCCAAAAATGATATTTGTTATGCAGAGCGTTATTTTCCGATTATTCCTCAAAAAGGAACGGCAGCTCTCCAAATTATTTCAAGTGGACCTGACACAGAATGGGAAGTAATTAAAAACAACTATTTGCATTTAATCTCAAATGCAAAAAAATACGTGTACATACAGTCCCCGTATTTCATTCCGGATGATTCGTTTTTTGACGCTATTAAAATTGCAGCACTATCCGGCCTCGACGTGCGGATTATGATTCCAAATAAACCTGACCATATGTTTGTCTATTGGGCAACTTATTCATACGTAGGACCACTCGTTGAAGCAGGTGCCAAAGTGTATCATTATGAGAAAGGCTTTATTCACGCCAAAATGATTGTCGTGGATGATGAAATTGCTTCCGTCGGTACTGCAAACATTGATGTGCGGAGCTTTAGTTTAAACTTTGAAGTGAATGCCCTTCTTTATGACCGATTATTGGCACACCATCTTGCCGAAATATTCGAAAGTGATATATTAGACTGCTCAGAGCTCACATATGAACTGTACAAAAATCGCTCCAGCTTTATTAAATTCAAAGAATCCATTTCTCGTTTATTATCACCGATACTGTAGGGAAATAAGATTGAGTTTAAAGTTTTACGCATAGTAAAAAACCAATTTCCTCTTTTTTGAGGAAATTGGTTTTTTGTTTATCATTCAATTTCAAGTATTATTGTATCCCTAAGTATTCTTCCAGCGTTACGCCTGCTTCAAATACCTTTGTCGCAAGCTCACCTTCCAAATAGCGGAAATGCCATGATTCATGCATGAAACCTGTAATCTCTTCTTTTCCTTTTGGATAACGTAAAATGAATCCGTATTTATGGGCATTTTGTGCCAACCACTGCCCTGCTTCAGTTTCGCCGAACTCATTTGTCAGCCATAAATCTTCCCGGCCCTTTTCCCCAATATCAAAAGCGAGTCCAGTTTGATGCTCGGAATATCCTGGTCTTGCACTATAGCGATCCGCCGCTTCCTTTCCGTCTCGCTTCACATACCGATCGTATAGTGTTTTTTGATAGTCATAAGAACGGAAACCACTAAAAGCAACGAGCTCTAGTCCATTTTCCATTGCAGCTTTTGCCATCTTTTCAAAAGCGGCACGCGCCTTAGGATCTTCCCCTTTATTGTAAGTTGAAGGAAGAGGGTTTTTCTTATTCGCAATTAAAACCCCTTTTACAAAAGTAGGCTCAGTTGCAGGCTTTTGTCCAACAATATATCCATTTTCCAGTTCCACTTCTTCCGTAGCGGGTGGCGTTTCTTTAGCAGGTTGCTTAATTGGCTGTTCTCCGGAATTTACCAAAGAATTTCCACCGTTTTTTTCTGAAGAAGCCAGATCATCTGCATTTTCATCTTGTGGCTTCAACGGTTCTTCTGTTTCGTTTGTTTTATTTTGCGTCTCTTCTTTTTCCAGTTCAGTTGGTTCAACAGATTTTTCTTCTGTAGCAGATTGTGCTACTTCAAATTTATAATAAATAGACCCTAAGATCGCGATTAAAATAACAATTGAAATGGATACAATTATTGCGATCGGACTTTTTCTGTTTGCTTTTCTGTTCATTCCATTTCGCCTTCTTTTTCTATTTTTATCCTGTGACAATAATAAATAAAACAATAATTGATAAAACCGCAAAAATCATCGACATCTTCTGCATCCATTTAGCTTCTTTTTCATGGCCCTTTTCTTTAAAGGTACGTGAACGGAAAAAATTCGTAAACGTAAACATAATCGTCATAGCTAAAATGGCCGCTTCCATATTTTGTTTCACAATGAAAAATAGTGCGGTTAAACTAGCTCCTGCAACTAAAACGAGTGAGATCGCTCTTTCATATTTTTTCATTTTTCTCTCCTTACATGATGATTGCATGTTCTTCTTAAAAGCAATCTATTTTTCAACCTTTGTTTAGTATAAAACTAGCTTAATTGATAATGCAATTTTGAAAATCTTAAAGGTACAACTAGTTTCAAAATAAAAAACTCTACATGTAATAATATATACCATGCAGAGTTTTCGTAGATTATTCTTTTTTTTCTGAAACTTTCAGCTGAACGAAGAATAAAGAAATTAAATTAACTATTCTGCCCAACAATTAAGGGTGAACTACACGCACTAGTAGGCTTTTAATTATTAAACATTTTCGTACTCTACTTCAGGAATTTCAAATCGGAAAAATTCATGATGCAATTCATCACGGAAATGTTTAGGTGTTACACCTGTGTATTTCTTGAAAATTCTCGTGAAATAACTCTGATTACAGAAATGGAATTGATCTGAAATTGACGTAATACTTTTATTCGTATGGCGTAAATAATATTGGGATTCCTCTACACGGCGAACATTTAAGTATTCAACTAAAGTGATCCCTACATGCTCACGGAAAATACGCGATAAATGACTCGTACTAATATGGAAGTTCGCTGCAATACTTTCAACTGTTAAATCATTTTCCAGCTCATCATTTATGTACATAATTACTTTGTTTACTGTTTGGTGACGGAACGTAGGCTGCTTTCGATCCGCAATAAAGTACACATAAAAATCGATTAAGTCATCCGCAAATTGCAGAAACTCGGCATCCTTCATCTTGTTTTCAATCATATCTGCACATGCTAAATTGAAGGCAAATGCTTTTTTAGAAGGGACTTGATTATCTAAAAGCTTACGCGCAACAATTGAGGATAACGTAACAAAATACGAGCGCACTACTTTAATGACCTGTTTTCCGAAGCGTGCGGATAATATGTCTATTATTTCGTGTAATGTCTTCTTTGCTTTTGCTACTTCTAAATGATAAACTTCAAAAATCAATCGAGATTCCAGAACAAAAAAATCTTCGATACCAGCATATTGATTGATATTGTCAATCTCTTGAAAATACCGTTTTGAAATTGTTTCCGAGATTGAATATTGATGTAGTTGCATAAGTTACCCCATCTTTCTTCAGAATGACCTTCTATTACTTATTAGAAAAACAAGCCTAATACAAATGTACAAGAAATTGTCATAATTCTGCAGATTGTTTATATTCCTTACATCTGCCAGTCTGTATTTCATAATAAGTAATATCATTATATTAATCATAAGAAATTTCCATAGTAGAATTTCTTTTATTAAGCAAAGTAATTATTTATTCATTTTTATATTTATACTATTATAGTATGCATTGTTTTCCGCATAATAGTACATTTTATTAGTAACTATAGTGAATATTACCATATTACAAGATTTGCTTTCAACCTAATTTTAACAATTACCCTAGGACAAAATTATTAGGTTACTTCCAATTATAGAAATAAAGGAATTTAAAAAATGCATATTTCACCTAATCATACTCTTTTAGCATAGTAATTTTCACGCTATTTTTTCATTATATTTTCCATAAAAAAATTCACTTTTTACATCCACAAAAAATATTTTTCATTTTAAAAAATCTTCCCAACCCAATTTCTTTAAATATGTAGTAAAATAGTTCATAATTGTATAAAATGCTTATAAAGAGGTGTTATAAAGTGGATCCAAGACAAATAGAAGAAATTATGGAAGTCATTAAAGAATTTTTCCCTGAGAATACATCAATTGCTATTTCAGATACAAATGAGTATTTATATTATCAGCCAAGCAAAAAAGTAGACTTAAAAATCAAACCAGGTGACCCGATTAAAGAAGGTTCAGCTGCATACAAAGCATTAACGTATGGTCAAAAAATCAATTCATACATTGAATCTGACGTATTCGGTGTTCCTTATTACGGAATGAGTATTCCTCTCATTGAAGAAGGTGAAACAAAAGGTGCTATTACAGCAATCTTCCCTCAAAAACCTTCTCCATTTTTAACTAATTATATTACAGTAAAAATTGATGACTGCTGGTACCCAATTAAACACAATCAAGTAATTTATCTTGAGACACAATTGCGTAAAACATTTGTAAAAACGATGCACCGTGAAGGATATCACCGCCTGAACTTAAGTGACTTAGAGTTATTTTTAGCTCCTGATTCGTTCATCCGTTGCCACCGTTCTTATATTGTTAATATCGATTATATTGATGAAATTCAGCCAGATTCACACTCGACTTTCCTTTTAATTATGAAAGACGGCACACGTATTCCTGTAAGCCAACGTTATGCTAGCTACTTCCGCCGTTCTTTAGGATTCTAAAATTAATTTAAAGCGACTCGTAAATACGAGTCGCTTTTTTACTTTCCACCCTCGATATTGGTCTTTTGACCTATTTCCCCGACCTTTATTGTGCATATTTGCTAAACAAGTAATAAGTGAGTTTCAAAACCAATCTGTTTTTATCTCTTTTTTACGTTAAATTTCTCTAATAATCACCTTTTAAGCGCTTTTATGTTGGGCGTGAAGTAAATGTGACAATTTGATGATAATATTAGCATAAATGCCGGTTTACTACCTGGTGAAAAACACAGAAAATTACAAAATTTTCTGTTTATCAAACGATTAAATAACTTATTAGGGGAGGATTTATTAATGGATCCACGAGTTGAGAAACGTTTAGGTTTAAAACAATTAGTAGATAAAGTTGTATCTGCTGAAGAAGCTGCTGCTTTAATCCAAGATGGCACAGTGGTAGGGATGTCAGGATTTACTCGCGCAGGTGATGCTAAAGTTGTACCAATGGCATTAGTAGAGCGCGCTAAAAACGAAAAATTTAAAATTGATGTATATACAGGGGCTTCATTAGGTCCTGAAGTTGATAACTACTTAGCTGCTGCTGGTGTTATTAACAAACGTGGTCCTTTCCAAGGGGATGCGGTAATGCGCGGTTTAGTAAACAAAGGCGAAATTTCTTATGTAGACGCTCACCTTTCTCACAATGCTGAGTTAGTACGTCAAGGAATTATCGGTCCTATTAAACACTTAATTTTAGAAGCAGTTGCAATTACAGAAGACGGTTTAATTATTCCTTCAAACTCTGTAGGTAACTCACCAATCTTCGCTGAATATGCAGAGAACATTATTATCGAATTAAATATCTCTCATCCGGAAGCATTAATCGGTATTCACGATATCTATGTTCCAGGTGAACAAGGTAAGCGTGACGCGATTCCAATGACAAATGCTGAGCAACGTATCGGTGAAATCGGTATTAAAGTAGATCCAGCTAAAATTAAAGCAATCGTTATTTCTGAAGAGCCAGACGCTCCTTCATTAATCGTTCCTCCAGATGAGGAAACGCAAACAATGGCAAACATTTTATTAGACTTCTTCCGTTCTGAAATCAAAGCGGGCCGTTTAACAAATGAATTAATGCCATTACAATCAGGTGTAGGTTCTGTAGCAAACGCAGTATTAGACGGCTTCGCTGATGCAGAATTCGAAAACTTGGTAGTTGCTTCTGAAGTATTACAAGATGCAGTATTCAACTTAATTGATGCTGGTAAAGTACGCTTTGCTGCTGCAACTTCTATTACACTTACAGAAGAATTACAGAAAAAAGTATACGGCAACTTAGAAAAGTATGCTGATAAAATTTGCTTACGTCCACAAGAAATCTCTAACCACCCAGAGCTTATCCGTCGTTTGGGCTTAATCTCAATCAACACTGCTCTTGAATTAGATATTTATGGTAACGTAAACTCTACACACGTTTCAGGTACTAAAATGATGAACGGTATCGGCGGTTCTGGTGACTTCGCACGTAACGCTCGTCTTGGTATCTTCGTAACGAAATCATACGCAAAAGGCGGAGCGATTTCTTCAATCGTACCAATGGTTTCTCACGTAGACCACACTGAGCATGATGTAGACGTAATCGTAACTGAACAAGGTATCGCTGATTTACGCGGACTTGCTCCAAAAGAGCGCGTAAAATTAATCATCGAAAACTGTGCTCACCCAGATTTCAAAGAGCAGTTATGGGATTACTATAACCGCGCTTACGAAGCAACTGGCGGCGCGCACACTCCTCATATTTTAGAGGAAGCTCTATCTTGGCACGTAAACCTTGCTAAAAACAAAACAATGAAAAAAGAAACAGCTAACGCTTAATCTTTTATACATGTTAAAGGGTTTGTCTGAACGTTAAAAACGTTACAGACAAACCCTTTTTTTCATTTTAGTTAACAGCATCACTAAGTGCTCCGACATCATATTCATAAAAAAAGGAGGCTACTTTCCCGCCTACCTTGTTTTTATTAAATTCATCGGTTTGCTTACGCTCGTTTGTCCTGTTCATAATTGTAATAATCAGTTGTTGTTTGAGCGCCTTCTTCGACCATTTGGTTACCTTCTAACGTATGATCGGCAACCTCTCCAGCTGTCACTGCAACTTCCTCCAGTGATTCTTTTTTGTAATCATCTTTTCCGACAGAAGCCGATTTCGCCATATTTGTATCTAAATCTCCTGTCGATGATGGATGCGCATCTTCATTACTATAACCAGCAGAACCATCAGGTTTACCTTGAACTTTCTGCATCAAGCCCTGAACTCCACCGCTTTCATTTACTTTACCTTTTGCTTTATTCAAATAGTCCATTGCTTTATCACGGTTTTCCTTTTTACTTAAAAATGAAGCAGCACCTGCTAATAAACCTGCAACTACAACGCCTTTACCTTTTAATTTAGCCATAATAATATTACCTCCTAATTAGGGATTTAATTTCACTTTTCATATAAATTAATATACCCTGCGAAATTCTTTTAAAACATTCGTAGTTATAGGATTAAAAACTACCTGAATTGGATAAATATATATAAATAAAAAATAAAGGAGTGTCCAATATGTTCCAAAACAAAGAAATTACATATAAAGGTACGGAAATTCTTACGCTTCTCGGTGTTTCTGGACTTATTACTGCTCTGATTTCATTATTTGTAGGTTTTTAAAATACATGATAATACATATCGAAAAATGTTTTTAATTCCATAATAAAACACGATTTTCTAAAAATGAAAATCGTGTTTTTCTGTATATTGCTATACTTTTACATCGTCATACGCGTCGCTTTTTTGGAATGAAGAAACGACATATGAACAAATGGCATTCATTTTGTAATTGTTTTCTCGCGCGTAATCCGCAGCGGCATCTAAAAGCTTTTTGGCTACCCCTTGACCGCGCAGCACATCAGATACATACGTATGATCCATATTCATGACACCCTCACGTAAAACCCAAGTAATCTCAGCAACACGCTGACCGTTCAATTCATATTCCAGAGCACCATAGTTGTTCCCTTTGTCTTTATAAATAAATTCCATATTTCTCCCTCCTTCTGTACTTCACAATATACCATAATTTGAATTTTCAATAAAAATAAAAGCACCCGATTTATGAGTGCTTTCATTTAATGACTATTTTATTTGAACCAAGATGAAATTGTATCGATTAAATTATTGAAAAAGTTTTTAACGCTTTGCCAAAATCCTTCATCCTCTAATATTGCACCGAACTTTTCATCGAACTTTGCCGTTAAATCCGAAAGCTGTGATGATAATTTACTGAAGTCGATATTCAGATTACTGATTCGGTCCATTAAATCAACTAAAATCTGACGGTCTGCTTCACTTAAATTGATTTGCAGTTTGTTCAGCTGTTCTTCAACAATTTGCTGAACTTCTTCTTTTGTTGCCGGTTTATTTTCAGCAATTGCTTTCTTAATTTCCGTTAATAATTCTGAAACTTGTGCATCTGAAACTCCTGCCGATTCAGCAATTGATGTAGCAACCGATAATTCATCATTCGCGACATCTGTTCGCTCAATATCTAATGTCTCACCTGTTTTCGCTTCATATGCTTTATAAATCCCGACTAATGCCGAGTGACCCGTTACCGGTTTAGGTGCTGCAATTTCCACAATCGCATCTTCAATACCTGCCGTTAACATGGCATTTGCATACATTTCCGATGTTACTTGTGTAATATTATCTGGTGTTACGATACTAATTGTAAGTCCCTTGCCTGCATCTTGACGTGTAATTTTAGCAGATGAGAACATACGTGAACTTGGGTTGCTATCTTTTATATATTTTGCTAAATCCTGTCCTGAAATTGAAATTTCATCTACTTCTGATTCCTGATCTACACGTAAAGCAGTTTTCACTAATTCCTTTTCATCAGCAGATAAATTGCTTCCATAAACAACGATTGGTACACCGAGTTTTTCATTGATTGGATTTTTTTGTTCTGTAGTCGCCGCAGAAGCGCCCATTGGTAAAACAAAAGAAATCAATAATGCGAATGCTGCAATGACAGCCATCCATTTTTGTCTCATTTATAAATCCCCCTTTACGAATGTATATGTTGTCCAATTTTACTATACATTCTCTAATTAGTACGAATAAAAAAAGTAAAAGGTTTCATATACATTTCCCCTTTTACTTATAATTGTATCTAAACGATTTCTGTCCAGCCGTCTTTTTGTGTAATTTTGCGTGCTTTCATTAGAGTCCCTAGTGCACGTTTAAACGAACCTTTACTCATATTGAACATTTCAGAAATTTCCTCTGGCGTTGACTTATCACCAAATGGCATTTTTCCGCCGACACTTTCCAAATATGCAAAGATTTTTTCAGCATCATCACCTAAGCGCTCATGTTTTCGAGGTAAAAATGAGCCGTTTAACGAGCCATCTTCTTTTACATCAATAATGCGTACTTGCACTTCTTGTCCTAAACGGGGCTCAGCTTTCATTTCCGATTCGTGGACGAAAATACGATAAGGATTTTCAACGCCTAATAAAAACGATCCTACCGGTAATAGACGGTATGGTCGAGCTGTAATGTTTTTATTGAACATTTCTTCCGCTGCGCCTTCATACATGTCATTAACTTTTTCTTCTGTAACTAAACGACCGAATAAATCCCCGTTGCGATCTGTACGTAATGTAATATACAAATGATCTCCTGCTTCAGGCCATACTTCTTCAATAACCGGTAAGTCTTCAGCACGGACTAATACTTCGCGGGATGTACCAATATCACAGAAAGCACCTTCTTTTGTTACTTTCAACACACGTGCCCAACCGTAATCTGCTTCTGTAATATGCGGAATGGCTGTTGTTGCTTGAAGATCTCCACGGCGATCCGTATAAAGGAATACTTTTAAAACATCGCCGATTGCAATTGTTTCTGCTACATCTGATGCATTTAAAGGAATTTCCAATTCACCATTTGTTAAAATATAACGTGATCCTTGCTCTTCCAATACCGTTAATTCCACTACTTGTCCTGATTTTATTAATTGATTCATCATATTCTCCTTTTTCTTGTCAATCATTACATACTATGATTTGATTTCATTTCTTCCAGCTTCTTTGTCATTTGAGGCTCTTCTTCTAAAAGCTGTACAAGATCCGCAATGCGATCAATGGAATTCCAGCTCAAGTGATGTTCAATACCTTCAACGTCTTCATATATACGTTCTTCATCAACCCCTATTAAACGCAAAAATTGTTCCAGCAAATCATGTCGCTGAACAAGTCTCTTTCCTAACTTTTGCCCTTTTGGCGTTAATGTTAAGCCTCTATATTTTTCATATATTAAATAGCCGTCTTTATCCAATTTCTGCACCATTTTTGTAACGGAGGAAGGTAGAACAGATAAAGCTTCCGCAATATCGGACACACGTGCATACCCTTTATGTTCAATTAGTAGATAAATTTGTTCAATGTGGTCCTCCATGCTAGGTGTTGGCATAGCTGTTCCCTCTCTTTCCAATTGCTTCTTTAAGTTTACTACAATTTCACGCAAAAAGTTAACTGAAAACAGTAAACGCTTAAATTACACTGGCTCAGTTTTTTAATAATTCGGCTATGGTTACATAGGAAGCTGATTAGTCAGCTATTGCCGTAATTGTGGCAATTTTAAACAGTCTCCCTACGCTAAAAGGCATTAAAAGAAAAAGGCTATTGCAATTAGTATGCACCTAATTGAATAACCTCTTCATTTTATCTTTTATATAACTTGATCATTACTGCTTATATACATAAAGAAAGCATTGAATTAACTTTTTATGGATGCTTAGGATATTGTTTTACAATGTGAAGTGCGCGGATAATCTGTTTATTGATTTCCTCAAGATTTTCCGGTGTGCTCATTTGCTTAAAAACAGCATCTCTCGTCTCGTTTGATGTAACATAACGAGCCGGCAAAACATTTAAGACAATTGCATTCACATCCATCTCACATTGTTCACAATGACAAAATGTTTGATATTCAACGCCATGCAGCAGAAAACTAACAAGCCCTCTTACAATTTCTTCTGTTACATTTATTAATTTAATACCTGACATTGTCATCTTTCGCCTCATTTATAAAACTAGATTCTCTTCTACAATCATATAACGCCAAGTAATTTAACTCAAACATTTCGATTAGTATATGTGACTTTTTTACTTTCGAATTAAAAACTAGATTTCTATAATTTAGCTCACTTTATAAATACCAGTATACTACTTTTCTACCTTTAATAAGCGCAACGAATTTAAAACAACGATTAATGTTGCGCCCATGTCTGCAAAAATTGCAATCCATAACGTTAGCCAGCCTGGGATGATGAGTAAAATCGCAACTAATTTCAGACCGAGCGCAAATGTAATGTTTTGTTTAATAATATTTAATGCTTTTCTGCTAAGTTTCATTGTATATGGGAGTTTTGAAAGGTCATCTGCCATAAATACAATTTGAGCAGTTTCCAGTGCTGCATCAGTACCTGCACCGCCCATCGCAATTCCAATATTTGCTGCAGCCAATGCCGGCGCATCATTGACCCCATCACCAATCATCGCAACCGACCCGTACTGCTGTTGCAATTCTTTCATTGCCTTTAACTTATCGTGCGGCATAAGATTTGCCCGTATGTCACTTATCTGTAGTTGTTGGGCAATTTTTTGTGCGGTCAATTGTGCATCACCTGTCAGCATAACTGTATGTTTAACACTATTTTCTTGAAGTGTTTGAATAACCTTTTTACTTTCAGGACGAATTTGATCCGCTATCGATAAAATCCCTAAAACACGTTCGTTATTTGCAGCAAGGATTACCGAATGACCATTTGAAGCAAGCTGATCAATTGTTTTTAATAGTTGTTGTGAAACAGTAACAATCGATTGTATCCAAGGAACACTTCCAGCATAAATTACTTCGCCTTGCACTGTTCCATATGCCCCTTTTCCTGTCACGGACTGAAACTCCTCCACAGCAGGGACGGTAACTTTTTCGTCAAATGCCTTTGCTAAAATTGCGCGTGCTAATGGATGCTGCGACTTTTTTTCTACTGCTGCTATCTTTGCAAGTAATGTACGCCAATCTTCGGCATTATTTTCTACTATTATTTCCATTACTTCCGGCTGCCCTTTTGTAAGGGTACCTGTTTTATCGAAGGCTACTGCTTTAATACGACCTAGCTCCTCCAAATATGCGCCACCTTTAATTAAAACACCATTGCGCGCCGCATTCCCGATCGCAGTAACAATTGCTACAGGTGTTGAAATTACAAGTGCACATGGGCAGCCAACTACTAAAACAGCTAAGCCTTGATAAATCCAATGCAGCCAGTCTCCTGTAACAACACTCGGAACGACGGCTACCAGCAAGGCTACTATCATAATGGCTGGTGTATAATACTTGGCAAAGCGGTCAACAAACTTTTGCGAAGGGGCTTTTTCAGCCTGCGCTTCTTCGACTAAATGAATGATTTTTGCAATGGTTGTATCTTCCACCCTTTTTGTTACTTCTATTTCTAAAGCGCCTGCTTCATTTAATGTACCTGCAAAAACTGCATCTCCGATATTTTTTGTCACTGGTAAAGATTCGCCGGTAATTGCAGCCTGGTTTACAGTGGAAATTCCTGCTGCGACAATACCATCCATTGCAATTTTCTGTCCTGGTTTAACAATAAGTATATCCCCAACTTGAATATCTTCCGTCGCCAGCTCCATTTCCCGAAGATGCGTACCATGGCCTCTTTTAATCATGGCAGTCTTCGGTGTCAAATCAACCAATTGAGTAATCGATTGGCGTGCTTTGTTCATTGAGTATGCTTCCAATGCCTCACTAACAGCAAAAAGAAATACGACAATTGCTGCTTCCTGCCATTCACCGATAATCGCTGCACCGATAATCGCAATCGTCATCAAAGTTTTCATATCAAACTCTAAACGCAGTAAATTTTTTATACCTGTTATGAAAATGGGGTAACCTCCAACAATGATAGCAATGGCATATAGACTATTTGCGTACAGTTGCCCTTCGTTAAAAACATAGCTACATATAACACCAATCAAAACAAAAAGTAATGAAAACCCTGCCAACTGATTTTCTCTACGTTTATAAAATGGGACTTTCTCTATTACTTTCCGTTCATTTGCCGGCGTAACTTTAATACCGTCAAATGCTCCGGCAGCTTCAAGTTCTGCAACGGACACATCTCCTGTTACAGTCAATTTTGCCGCTCCAAAGTTCAATTGCACTTTTCTTACGGAATCAATGTCTTTTATATTTCGTTCAAACTTTGCCGCGCAGTTGGCACAAGATAAATTTTCCAGGCGGTATTGTACAGTTTTTTCCACGATAAAATTCACTCCTTCGAATGTTCATAAGCAATCATTACAATTTGATAAACGTGATCATCGGCCAAAGAGTAATAAACCAGTTTCCCTTCCCGAGCGGATTTTGCCAATCCATGCTCCTTTAAATATCTTAAATGATGGGATGCGGTTGCTGTACTCGTTCCAAGAATCGCCGCTACATCGCATACACATAAACGTTCTTCTATTGTGAGCGCAAATGTAATTTTCAGCCGTGTTTCATCTGCGAGCGCTTTTAGAAATTTTGCTACTTTTGACAGTTCCGGCATTTGTCCTCTGACAGCCTCGACCGCCTGTACATTCACCTTTGTTACATCGCAAGTTTCCTTCACTGTTCGCACCTCATTCTAATAGTCGTTTGAATGTATTATAGCTTATGCACATACAACGTTCAAATGAACATTTGAATGAAAAAAGTTGGGGGCAGAAATTAAAACACCCTTTTTCTCATTGAGAAAAAGGGTGTTTTACTTTATTTCTATTCAGCTTTTAATATTAATTCGTAACCATGGTCAACTTCGCCATTGATTTTTGTTTTATGATAGCGCCCGTAAACCCAGTTTGAAGTCTGGTTGTCATACCATTTAGACTTCACATGTCCGCTCTGTCCTGGACCAACAATATGATATGCTGATGATAAATCATCCAAGTCGGCAACAAAGCGCCATGATGCACCGTGATTTACATTTCCGCTGCCATCTTCAGAAGCTGCCTGCACGGTAACACTAGAACCGCCAACCGGTAGTTTTTCAGGGTTGACATAGTCTGCTAAAAAGTCAGATGCGCTTGCTAATGGATGATCAAATGTCAGCTGATTATAGCTGCCCCATTTCCATTTTGAAACAGACGTCCCAAATTTACCTTTAATCTTCGTTACAGCATCCTCGAATGCAGTATAAACGAATTTATCCAATCCGCCTTCTTCTGTAATCCAGACTCCCGGATTACCTGCATATGCATCACGCAGCATTTGGTCGGTGATTTGCGATTTGCCAGGCATTAATTTATAAACATCTTCCGGCATTGCATCTTGGAATAATGCTTTTTCCATATTTTCGATTAAGAAGTGGTATACAAGTGGTGCCCCTTGATCTTTGTCATCGTAATACTCCCATTCTTCCAGAAGGGTAATGACACTCTTGTACTTGCCGTCTTTATCTTGAGCCTTAATCGTTTCAAGCAAGTTTGGTAAAAATTCTTCGGCATGCAAATTCTTTTTATCCATTTGCATACCTTTCATTTCCGCAACAGTCAGCTTTAATAATTCACCTGTTTCCTCATCATACATCGGTGTTTTAATCATCTCTACGATTCGCTCATATCGATAAGGCTGTGCCCAAAGATTTGAAATATGATAAGGGTATTCCTCGCCTACAACTTGATTGTTCGCTGTTGCAATATAGCCTTCTTCCGGATTAATAACAGTTGGCAGCTCATCAAATGGGATATAGCTTTCCCAGCCGTATTCGGACGAGTTCCCCGGCACTGGTAATGAACCTGTACCTTGTTTACGGATTGGTACTAGACCATTTGCTTTGTATGCAATTGTTCCATCAGTTGAAGCAAACACAAAGTTTTGTGCCGGTGCTTTAAAGTCCTCTAGCGCAACTTCAAACTCTTCCCAGTTTGTCGCTTTATTGAAACCTAATACTGCTTTTAATTCTTGTGTTGATTGCAGTGCTGTCCACTGCATAGAAAACTGCTCTTTCATCTGTGTATCTTTTAGCATAATGTTAGAAATGATTGGACCATGGCGTGTTTCCACAACTTCAAAGTCCACCGTTTCACCGTCTTTTACTTTGATCGGTTCTTGTCGTACAGTTGCCTCTTCCCATTCACCGTCATATTCAAATTCATAAGGGTTTTCCGGGTTTGGTTTTTCAATATATAAATCTTGCACATCCGGGTTTACATTCGTTACACCCCATGCAATTTGTTCGTTATGCCCAAGAATAATTCCAGGGATCCCTGCAAAAATTACACCACTTACATTTTGTTCAGGTGATTCCAGATGCATTTGATACCATACAGATGGCGTGCTTAATCCTAGATGCGGATCATCTGCAAGTAATGGCTTACCTGACTTTGTCAGCTCACCACTTACAACCCAGTTATTACTGCCGTTATGTTCTGACGGTAAATAATCTGTCGGAATGGCACTTGCTATATCCGTTTCCAGATTTAAATTCGCTTCAATAATCGATTGAGCATTTTCCGGATACTCTACAAATAACTCTTCAGCTTGTTCTTTTGTATAGTTTTGCATTGCCCATGATCGGAAAGCTTGTTGATTCCAGTTTCCGCCCAAGTCATACGCCATATATTTTCCGATTGTCAATGAATCGATCGGTGTCCAAGCTTCAGGCGTATACCCAAGTAGTTTGAACTCATATGAAAGTTTGCTTGTATCTTTTACTTCATCGATAAAGGCATTTACACCTTCCGCATACCATTCAAGAATTTGTTTTGACTGTGCATCATAGTCATCCCATGATAACTCTGCAGCATGTCGTAAACTGAATGTACGGAAAAACTTATCTGTATTTACTGCAGATTCCCCTACCACTTCAGCTAAAGTACCACTTGCTTGGCGGCGCGCTAAATCCATTTGGAATAAACGATCCTGTGCCTGTACATAGCCTTGTGCACGGTAAAGGTCCGCATCAGACTTGGCCACAATGTGCGGAACTCCTACCCCATCTCTCGTAACTTCCACATCATTATCTAAAATCGATACCGCGAGCTCACCTTCAATGACAGGTTTAGAATTTGCTACGTATAAGTGCAATCCTGCTACCGCTGCACCTCCTACAATAATTAAAATCCCAACTGCCCAAATGACGATGTTTATAAATTTGCGCCCTTTTGACTTTTTCGCCTGTTGTGCCATAAATTCCACCTCTTTTTTTCTGTTTTTTACAAAGCTTTATTATGCTTTTAAAGTTCCGTTTCTATTAGTCTATTCATCTTACACCGTTTTTAATTTTAATACGATAGGGCAATGATCGCTACCTAAAATTTCTGAATGTATAGATGCTTCCTCTACTTTTTCAACAAGTCGGTCAGAGATAATAAAATAGTCAATGCGCCAGCCGATATTTCGCTCACGTACTTTCGCCATATAACTCCACCACGTAAAATGGTCGGTTAAGTTCGGATGGAAATGACGAAACGTATCCGTAAATCCACTTGAAAGTAATTCTGTCATCTTTCCGCGCTCTTCATATGTAAATCCAGAGTTCCCAATATTAGATTTCACATTTTTAATATCCAGTTCACTATGTGCAACATTTAAATCTCCACAATAAATGACGGGCTTTTTCGCATCAAGTTCCTTCAAATATAGTGCCATCCGGTCTTCCCATTGCAGCCGCTCTTCCAAACGAGTTAAATCTCTCTTTGCATTCGGTGTGTATGTATTCACTAAATAAAAGTTTTCATACTCCAATGTAAGGATGCGGCCTTCATCTGCTGCAATTTCATTTTCGATGCCGTAGTACACTGCTAACGGTTCATGTTTCGTAAATACAGCTGTACCGGAATAACCTTTTTTCACTGCTGAATGCCAATATTGATAATATCCTTCCAGTTGAAGGTCAATCTGTCCTACCTGGCATTTCGTTTCCTGGATACAGAAAAAGTCCGCATCCATTTCACGGAAATAATCCAAAAATCCTTTATTTACACAAGCACGAATCCCGTTCACATTCCACGAAATAAATTTCATCTTTCTTACTCCTTTTATGTAACCCATATTAATTATCCATTAAAAAAAAGAGAACCCGCGCTAAATTAGCACGAGTTGAAGTCATTTTATATCGTCCAAGATTAGTCTTCACCGACGATTTTTACTTCCATTTCCAAGTCGATATCGTACTTCTCTTTTACAACACGCTGTACCATTTGAATTGTATCGATATAGTCCTTTGCCGTAGCATTGTTTTTATTGACGATAAATCCTGCATGCTTTGTAGAAACTTCTGCTCCACCGACACCTTTACCTTGCAATTCACTATCCTGAATAAGCTTACCTGCAAAATAGCCTGGAGGACGTTTGAATACACTGCCTGCCGAAGGATATTCAAGCGGCTGCTTCGATTCACGCTGGAACGTTAAATCAGCAATCTTCTCATCGATTTGCTTTTGATCACCGTGTGCTAATTGGAACGTAGCAGACAATACAAAATAGCCTTTTTTTGCAATAATGCTTTTCCGGTAAGAAAGTTCAAGTTGCTCGTTGTTCAGCTCAAGAAGCTCTCCTTCCGGTGTGAGTACTTTACAAGATGTGACGATGTCTTTAACCTCGCCACCGTAAGCGCCGGCATTCATTGCCATTGCTCCACCGATTGAACCTGGAATACCGCATGCAAACTCAAAACCGGTTAAGCTCTGAGCTGCGACTTGTTTTGATACTTCTTTAATCAATGCACCGCTTTGTGCATAAACCGTATCACCTTCAATGCGAATTTCGTCCAATAAAGCAAAATGCAGGACGATTCCACGTACACCGCCATCACGTACGACCATATTGGAGCCGTTCCCCAGCATGAGTAGCGGTATATTATTTTCATATGCATACTTAACGACAGCTGCTGCTTGCTCTTCAGTTTTCGGCAACACTAAAATATCTGCCTTACCGCCAAGTTTTGTCATCGTATATTTTTTTAATGTTTCATTTTTTTTTATATTAGTTGAAGGGATCCATTGTAATAAATCATTTTCCCACTGTTGAATTGTCATAAAAAACATTTTCCTTTCCTGTAAAGCTGACGTACTTTTTAAGTATCTGTTTTTATAACGCTTTTTACAAGTAAAACAGCATGATTTATAACCAAGTTTTCGCCCATATTTCAATTTCTCTCACAGTTTGTTCAAGTGAACGCCCTTTATCCGTTAAATTATACTCAACACGAACCGGTACTTCTGAATACACTTTCCGTTCAACAATACCTTCTTTTTCGAGCTCTTTTAATCGCTCTGACAGTAAGCGTCCACTAATCGGCAATGCTGCTTCGATCGCATTGAAACGTTGAGGTCCTTCCAATAATTGATAAATAATTAAAGCTGTCCAGCGTTTCCCGACTAGCTCCATTGCTTTTGATAGACGCGGACATAGTGCTGACTCTTTCATTTTCTTCACCTCATATTCACTACTCTAAAACTAAATTTATTTAACTGCTACTTATTATATTACCACTTCTCATTAATTACGAAAAGTAAGTAGCTTACTGCCAAGTGAATTTTTATCTTAATACATGCTGTTGACCGACTAAAAAAAGAAGGGAGCTCACAACTTTGTGAGCAACCCTTCTCTACTATATGAATAATTAAATTAAGCTGTTACTTTTGCCAAATTTTGCGCTGCAGCTTTTACTTTTTCTAAGCCATCAGCAATAATTTGTTCAGCTCCAGCTGGATTTGAAGCATGACCTTCGATAATAACTTCATCAATTTTTTCCATACCAAATACGCCACCGATAACTGCATTAATATAGTTTACTGACATTTCTGATGCAGATGCTTGTGGTGTTGAGTAAATACCTCCACGTGCGTTTAATACGATATATTTTTTGTCAGTCATTAAGCTTACTAATTCACCTTGTTCATTGTACTTGAATGAATAGCCAGCGCCATAAGTGTAATCGATGAATGATTGTAATGCTGCTGGAATTGTTAAGTTCCATAATGGGAATGCAAATACTACTACATCTGCAGCTGTTAATACTTCACGAGATTTGTTGAAAGCAGCTAAAGAACCTGCTTCGATTGCTGATAATTCTTCGCCTGCTTGTGCTTTACCGAAAGCGTTGAATAATTCTTGACCGAAATATGGCATATTCTCTTCGAATACATCAAAAGTTGTTACGTTTAAACCTTCATTGTTCGCTATTTCAGCCATGAATGTTTCATACATTTTTGTTGATACGCCATCTGGACGGTTATTTGCTTTTACTACTAATACGTTTGTCATTTTCATTTCTCCCTACTATTTTCAATATTATTTATTTTTGAAATTTTATCTTGTTTTAAAGTATCTCAATTTCGAGGTACTTGTATATAATAAAAGAACAACCTAAAAAAATCAATTAGATTGTCCTCATACTTTAGTCTGAATTCCTATTTCGTGTTTATATAAAAATACGAATCTAGGTAAAATTCCCTGTTCAAACCCTGTTAACTCCTGTTAAATATCACAAGAATCATCGGTACACGCAGCACCGTCTACCCCTTGCATTTTCAAAGGCTTACGTAAACCCATTTCCTGAGCTGCCTTTTCAATCGTTTGTTCAAACACTTCCTGTGGCTGTGCACCTGAAATGCCGTACTTATTATCAATGACAAAGAATGGTACACCGCGTACACCAAGATTTTGAGCGACCGCAATATCTTGCTGCACCTGCTCCATATACTCATTACTTTCAATAACTTGACGAGCTTTTTCTGTCGATAATCCAACTTCTTTTGCTAATGTCAGTAATACCTCAGTTTGTCCGATCGCTTCACCTTCTAAAAAGTAAGCTTTTAAAACGCGCTCGGTAAACTCTTTTTCTTTGCCTTCTGTTTCAGCCCATTTTGCTAAACGGTGCGCTTTTACAGTATTTGCACTTTTCATTTCATCAAAATTGTACTCAAGCCCGACTTCTTTGGCACGTGCTGTAACATTTGCTGTCATTTTCTTCACTTCATCTAATGAGATCTGGTATTTTCGTGACAGTTCTTCATATACAGAGCTTGTCGTATTAACTGGTGTGGAAGGATCCAATAAATAGCTTTTATATGCTACTTCAATCGCATCACCATATCCAAGTTCATCTAATGCGATTTCTAATTGTTTCTTGCCGATATAGCAAAAAGGACATACATAGTCAGACCATACTTCAATTTTCATGCTAATCACTCTCCTTGTCTTGTATTGTAGCGAGCAACTATTCAAAAGTACAATGTTTGAAACTAGCCCCCTAGCTCAGGGAATTTTTATTATGTGACAACAGCTGAATAAATCCTGGTCAATTACCCTATGCTAAAAAATAAAAAGGTGATATTTTGAAACAATCTCTCTGGCTTCCAACACATTCAGATTTTGCTGCCCCTACTCTGCAAGAATCGATTAACTGCGATATTTGCATAATCGGAGGGGGAATTAGTGGTATTTATACTGCATACTCTCTGGCTAAAGAGGGTCTTAATGTCGTTCTAATCGAAGCAATGCCTCAGTTTGCTCAAGGAACAACCGGCTATTCTACAGGAAAATTAACAGTACAGCATAATGTCATTTACTCAAAACTTAATGAAGAAGACGGGAAAATTTACTACGAGGCAAATAAACAGGCTATCGAAAAAGCCGTTTCCGAAAGTAGCACCAGCTTTACCCGAGCTACTTCGTATGTTTATACAGCTACCCCTCAAGGAAAAGAGCAGCTTTTAAACGAGGCGGAAAGCTATAAAAAAATCGGGATTCCCTTTGTTGCAACAAAGGACATCGAACTTTCGGTTCCTGTAGAACTTGCGCTCGGCATTAAAAATGAAGGTCAGATCAATCCTGTCGAGTTCACGAATACGTATGTTCATTTAGCAAGAAAACATGGCGCACAACTTTATTTAAATACGCGAGTCACTAAATTAGAAATGTCCAAAAATTGCCTTCATACAAGCAATGACAGTACCGTTCATTATAAAAAGCTGATTTTATGTACCCATTATCCGATTGAATCAATTCGTCAGCTTTATTCGATGAAGCTCCAAATTAAGCGGTCTTACCTGACAGCAACAAAATATTCACAGCTATTAGAAGGCCAATACTTAAGCGTCGATGCTCAAAGTCGGACAATCAGAACAGCGCTTATCGATAATCAGCCCTACTTCATATATGGCGGACAATCGCATACAGCTGGCTCGACAAGTGATACAGACCCGTTTTATGAAACTTTGCAGCATGAACTAACAACTGATTTTGAGCTTCCGCCATTTGAATACGGTTGGAGTGCACAGGATGTTATGACGGCAGACCAAATTCCTTATATCGGCCAGCTATCTCCGAGTGATGACAGTTTGTATATTGCAACGGGCTTCAATAAATGGGGGCTATCTTCTTCGCTTGTTGCAGGAACATTGCTTACAGATCTTATTAAAAGAATTGCAAACCCTGCAGCCGCTTTATACTCACCGAATCGTTCGAATTTCGGGAAGACATTTTACTTTATGCTTCAGACAGGCGGGATGATCGGAAAAGAGCTTGTAAAAGGCTATATCGACAGACTGGATGCGCCTAAGTGTACACATCTTGGCTGTAAAACTAGATGGAATGTTGCAGATGATACATGGGATTGTCCATGTCATGGTTCACGCTACAACTCAAAAGGCGAAGTAATTGAAGGCCCTGCCGTCTATCCGTTAAAATTAAAAAAATCCGGTAATTCATAAATGAGTTACCGGATTTATTTTTTATTTTAAGTTTTCTGTTAAAACGGGAACGATTTGTTTTTTACGTGAGACAACGCCTGGTAAGCTGATGCGACCATTAACAACTGTTGCACCAAACGCTTTCGCTGCTTCTTCAGCAACTTGTCCAGCTGCTACTGCTGTTGAATCATTGTTTAAAATATCTGTTACGACGAAGAAGAATAAATCTAGGCCGTTATCTGCAATATTTTTGTTCAATAAGTTTTCAAGCTCTTCTTGGCGACCAAGAACATCTTCAATATCCACTGCATTTACTTGGGCAACCGTCGCTTTATATTCACCGAATTCAAAGCCTTTTGCATCCAATGACAATAAATCTTCCAATGACTTATCTGAAAGGTCCGCACCTGCTTTTAGCATAGCTAAACCATATTGTGCAGTATCAACATTTGCAATTGCTGCCAATTCTTCACCAGCTTTAACATCTTGCTCTGTGCATGTTGGCGATTTGAATAATAATGTATCCGAAATAATAGCAGAAAGCATTAAACCAGCAATATTAGCCGGAATTTCAACGTTATTTTCTTTAAATAATTTATTTAAGATTGTTGCTGTACAACCTACAGGCTCAGCACGGAAATATACTGGATCAGCTGTTACAAAGTTCGCAATACGGTGATGATCGATGACTTCTGTGATTTGGACTTCTTCGATTCCATCTGCTGATTGCTGGAACTCATTATGGTCTACTAAGATTACTTGTGCCCCTTCATCTTTTACGTTAGCAATTAGACGTGGTGCTTCAAAGTTGAATTTTTCTAGTGCATACTTTGTTTCGTTATTTAATTCTCCAAGACGAACTGCTTCTGCATCTACACCTAATTGTTGTTTTAAGTATGCATAAACAATTGCTGAAGTAATAGTATCTGTATCTGGATTTTTATGTCCGAAAACTAATGTTTTACTCATGAGTGAGCCTCCTATTAAATGCTTTTCGCTCTTCATTTTAACATAACGTAAAGAAAGTGAAAAACAGAAGATTTACCAATGTTGCTTAACAAAAAGGAAAACTGTAATGGCTATGAGTTAGCCTTTACAGTTTTAGCTGATTGCTATTAAATTCGACGTATTGAACGCGCTTTTTGTCTTTTCATTATACTGCTCATATTGTTGCGGGTTTTGGCTTACCATTGATTCCACTAATATATGTAATAGGGAGAAAATAGCAATTGTACATGTGGCTCCGGCTTCTTTTGTATTGGGAACGAT
This sequence comes from Solibacillus isronensis, assembly GCF_900168685.1. Taxonomy (NCBI): domain Bacteria; kingdom Bacillati; phylum Bacillota; class Bacilli; order Caryophanales; family Caryophanaceae; genus Solibacillus; species Solibacillus isronensis. The sequence goes on from NZ_FVZN01000006.1 coordinate 46,040, forward strand.
AAGCACGGGGTTAGCCGGTTCCTCTTGAGATGTAAGCTCTTTGTTACGGATTGCGACAATTTTTACATTTTTTCTTTTAGCTATTTCTACTGTTGTGGCCATATCTTCATACTCTTCATCAAGCGATATAATGAAAAGCAATGAATCTTCATCCATATATGCAAGTTGTTGTGCAATTTTGTCTGCCTCATGAGGAATAAAATGAACATGGTCACGTAACCTGTTGACATTGCTGTACATCCAAAATGCAACCGGTGTCGATTGTCTGAAACCTAAAAAGTGGATTTTCTTTGATGTATGTAACAATTGCACAACTTCTTCAACATCCTGCTCTTTTAGCTGGTTGAATGTTTTGGATATGTTGGCGATATCTTTTTTTACAATGTCTGCTCCAATGTGATTACGGATTTTTTTAACAGGCATCGCTTGTTTAACTTCAGTTACTTCGCCTTTTTCCATTAAATATTCCTTCAGTTTATCTTGGAGTTCACTAAAACCAGCTAAATCCATTGAGTAGCAAAATCTGATTACAGTTGATTCACTTACATCTGCTAACCTTCCTACTTCGGAGGCGGTATGTGTCCCCACTATATTCGGATTATCCATAACAAACTGAGCAACTTTTCGCTGCCCCTTAGAAAGACGAATATATTTCTTCTTAATATTTTCGCAAATAGTCAAATTCTCCATCTCCCTTTCTTATATTTTTTTAAAATAATATCTCACTCATTCATGTAACTTTACGTGCGCTAAATTCTTAATAATAAAAAATACATTATCATGAATAATAATAGAATTCAACGAGTTTTCTGAAAAAACTTTAGCATACTAAAGAATATAAAAATTTGAATAGGAAATTGACATACTTTTGTAAAATTTATAATTTATAAATAAACTATTATTAAAAACCTGTTAAGTACATTTATCTATTAGGTATTTTTTTACAGCTTAAAGATACTAAAAGGGACCTGCGCTATTTTATTAGCACAGGTCCCTATTCAATATTATAAAAAGCATTTTAATACTAATAATTTACAACTATAGTAATTCTGTTTGCTTTGTTTCTTTCCCTAAAAATATAACTGCTAGTACTCCGATAACGATGGCCACACAGAAAATCGCGAAAATATAGCTAATATCAAAGCCTTTCGTCAGCAATGTCCCAACTAATAACGGACCGAAAATACCACCAACACGACCTATTGCTGCTGCCATACCCGCTCCCGTTCCACGTACAATTGCCGGATATTGCTCAGGTGTATACGCATATAAGGCACCCCATGCTCCTAAGTTAAAGAACGAAAGCAACATTCCTGAAATTAACAATGTTTCGATTGTTTCTGCACCGCCGAATACAAAGGCACTTGCTGCAGTCCCTAATAAATATGTAACTAATACAAACTTGCGCCCAAATTTCTCGATGAACCAAGCGGCTGTAAAATAACCTGGTAACTGGGCTAACGTCATGATTAATACATATTTAAAACTTGATATTAAATCAAACCCTTTGCCAACCATTACACTTGGTAACCATAAAAACATGCCGTAGTATGAAAATACAACTGCAAACCATAAAACCCAAAGCATTAATGTAGAGCGTGCATATTTTTTCTCCCATAACGTTGCGATATTTTGGAATACCGAACGTTTCTTCGACTCTTCTTTTACCCTGAACTGTGGAGAGTCCGGTAGTTTCATTCTTATATAAATTGCATAAAGTGCAGGGATTGCCGTAATTAATAATGCAATTCGCCATCCTTCAATTGGCCAAAATTCAGCCGGTATAACGAAATAGGCAATAAGTGCGGCAATCAGCCAGCCTCCAGCCCAAAAACTTTCAAGTAAAACGACAACTCTCCCGCGTTCTTCAGCTTTTACACTTTCAGATACAAGTGTTGAAGCGACAGGTAATTCTCCGCCAAGCCCCATACCAACAAAGAATCGTAAAATTAAAAAGAGCGTCAAAGTTGTTGTAAATGCGGATAAACCACTCGCAACTGAGAATATTATTAGTGTCCACATAAAGATTTGCTTACGTCCTACTTTATCTGCAAGTACACCGAAAAACAGTGCACCAACTGCCATACCGATCGAGTTTACACTTGCAATCCAACCCATTTGACTACTACTTAATCCCCAGTCAACCGCAAGTGCTGCAATGATAAAAGACAGTATTCCGACATCCATTGCATCGAACATCCATCCAACCCCAGCTATACGTAGAAGTTTATTACGTGATAGGGGCTTTTGTTCATTTGTTTCCACCGACATTACTTTTCCACCTTCCATGTGTCTTTACACTTGACTTAACATAACTATCATACATTTCTTTCTTAAAAGTGACAACATTTTTTTAACTTAACGAATTGTTCCGACAATTTAACAATTCCTATTGAAATAAGGGACACATAGGTATAAAATGTCTTGTATACAAAAACAAATGTTCACCTAGCGAGAACAGAAGGAGTTTATTATCTATGTGGAAAGGTCTTATTGAAGAATATAAACAGTACCTACCTGTTACTGAAAATACACCTGCATTATCACTTAACGAAGGAAATACACCATTAATCCCACTAGTAAATTTATCTAAAGAGCTCGGAATTGAGTTATACGGAAAAATTGAAGGCGCTAACCCAACAGGTTCGTTTAAAGACCGGGGTATGGTTTTTGCTGTTGCAAAAGCAATTGAAGAAGGCTCTAAAGTTGTTATTTGTGCATCTACAGGAAACACATCTGCGGCAGCTGCAGCATATGCGGCACGTGCAGGCATTCAGTCAATCGTTGTTATTCCTAAAGGTAAAGTAGCGCTCGGGAAATTGGCACAAGCTTGCATGTACGGTGCAAAAATTATTGAAATTGACGGCAACTTTGATGATGCATTAAATATTGTGCGCAAAATCGGGGAAAATACTCCAATCGCACTTGTTAACTCTGTAAATCCATATCGTATTGAAGGTCAAAAAACAGCGGCGTTTGAAATTGTTGATCAACTTGGCCAAGCCCCAGACTACTTATGTATTCCTGTAGGAAACGCAGGGAATATTACAGCTTACTGGAAAGGCTTTAAAGAATATAATGAAGCAAAACAAAGCGGTCTTCCTAAAATGTACGGTTTTGAAGCAGAAGGTGCCGCTGCAATCGTGCAGGGAGCACCAATTGCAAATCCTGAAACAGTAGCGACAGCGATTCGTATCGGGAACCCAGCAAGTTGGAAATTCGCCGAAAATGCTCGTGATGAGTCAGGCGGTCTAATTAATTCAGTAACAGATGATGAAATTTTAGACGCTTATAAACTAATCGCCAACAAAGAAGGAATCTTTGTTGAACCTGGTTCGGCTGCTTCATTAGCTGGTGTCATCAAGTCAGTGAAAGCCGGCAAAATCGCTGCGGGCAGTCGTGTTGTTACAGTCTTTACTGGTAATGGCTTAAAAGATCCGGATACAGCGATGAATGTTTCGACTGTAGACCTTGTTTCACTTCAAAATGATGAGCAGGAAATCCGTAATTATATCGAGGGCGTATTTAGTCTATGAGTAAAAAGTGGCAAATCAAAGTTCCTGGCAGTACAGCAAATTTAGGCCCTGGATTTGACTCCATTGGTCTTGGATTATCGCTCTATTTAACATTGGATGTCACATTACAAGATGAGTGGGAATTTGTGCATATCGGTGACAATGTGCCCTCTGATACGTCAGTCGAAACGCATTTAATTTATACAATTGCACAGCAGGTAGCTAAGCAATATAATGCAACGCTGCCTCCTTGTAAAATTGAGATGACTAGTGAGCTTCCCCTTGCACGTGGTATCGGAAGCAGTGCGGCAGCAATTGTTGGTGCTATTGAATTAGCCGATATTTTAGGGGATTTGAAATTATCGCAGCAGGATAAGCTCAACATTTCATCTCAAATTGAAGGTCATCCTGATAATGCGACCGCTTCGGTATTAGGTGGATTAACGATTTCTTCAATGGACGAAGAAGGTATTGTCGACACACTGCATATTCAGGAGATGGATACGGCATTCGTTGTATTTATTCCGAATATCGAACTTAAAACAGCAGCATCACGCGGTGTTTTACCGGAGCAGTTGAAACGAGGCTACGCAGTGCGTGCAAGTGCAAATGCGAATATGCTTGCCGCTTCCCTTATTGCAAAGGATTATGAGCGAATTGGACGTTATATGGAAGCAGATCTTTTCCATGAGCCTTTCCGCGCAAACCTTATTCCCGAATATAATGAAATTCGCGAAGCTGCAAAAAAAGCTGGAGCATATGGAACTGCTTTAAGTGGTGCTGGTCCAACATTAATCTCGATGATTCCGCTCGCTTTATCCGAACAATTTGTTAAATCAATGCAGCGACAATTCCTGGACCATCAAGTAGTAGTGACAACCGCATCACCATCCGGCTCAACTGTCACAACTTATTAATAATAAAATTATAGATAAAACTCTTCATTAAAATGCTTAATGTACGTTATTCTCATATTTGAATAACGTACATTTTTTGTTTTTTCTATTCTTTTTTGTCTTTTATGCATAATTCCCCTTAAATTTGGGTATATTAATAAATCTACTGTTAGAAAGGGGTAATGTTTATGAAAATTGCAGTTATTGGGGCTGCAGGTAAAGCAGGAACTCATATTTTAAGAGAAGCCATCATGAGAAACTTTGATGTAACAGCGATTGTAAAAAATAAGGCAACAGTACAAGAAGAAAATATTAATATTATTGAAAGCGACCTTTTTAAATTAACAAAGGAACAAATTGCTCCTTTCGATATTTTAATTAATGCTTTTGCTCCGCTACCAGGGGAAGAACATTTACATGTTGATGCCGGTGAACACTTAATTTCTTTACTGGAAGGAACAGAGAAGAAATTATTCGTGATCGGTAGTTCAGGCTGCCTTTTTGTTGATCGTGAAAAAACAGTTCGCCTGATGGATCTTGAAGATTATCCTGAGGACCTTGCTGTGGCAGCAAAGGCTCAATTGCAGAACCTACGTGATTTGGAAAGCTCTTCAATTCAATGGTCCTTTGCCATCCCATCAGCTATGTTCGATTCGGATGGACCACGTACCGGCCATTACATTAAAGGTGAAGAGAAAATTCTAGTAAACTCGCAATTTAACAGTTATATCAGTTATGCTGATTTTGCTGTCGCATTGCTTGATGAAATCGAAAAAAATGAATACCCAAATACAACATTTACTGTTGCATCTGAAAATGTAACAGCCGCATCTTAATAGAAAAGGGATAAAGCCCTTAAAAGAGGTTGGGACAAAACCCTCCTCAATAAAAAGCCGTTCAAATTTTACGATGAGTAAAATTGAACGGCTTTATTATTTTGTGTCTACTATGTAGCCGTTGTTCTCCGTTACGGCGGACGCTTTCCTGGGGGCACGGATCGAGCCTTTAGTCTCTCCCACGTGCTTGTCCCCTGGGAGTCGCCGCCTTCACTCCGAACAACTAATTTTTCTTCTATATCAAGTAAATCTCTGCATAATTTCGAGCATAAAAAAAGGACATTCTCTGTTAAAATTTAAGTATCCTACAACCAAATTTCAAACGAAAGAAGTGTCCTTATGTTTAAAGATTATAACATGAATCAACTTATTTTACCGCTAGATTTAGAAGTAAAGTTACATAAAAATGATATTGCCTTTTCAATCCATAATTTGGTCGAAAGCATTCCAAACGAAGCTTTCGCTCCTTTCATTCACCATACGGGTTGCCCATCGTATCATCCACGTATGATGCTAAAGCTGATTCTATGTGGTTACACACAATCCACTTTTTCAGGAAGAAAAATTGAAGATCTGACTAGAGACAGTATCCGTATGATGTGGCTTGCCCAAGGATATGAACCAAGTTATCGCACTATTAATCGTTTTCGTGTACATCCAAATATGAAAGAACTCATTCGCCAATGTTTTGTACAATTCCGTTGTCAGTTAGTTGAAGAAAAACTCATCGATCAGGAAGCGATTTTTATCGATGGCACAAAGATTGAGGCAAATGCCAATAAGTTCACATTTGTTTGGAAAAAATCAGTGGAAAAACATCACACCAACCTCGTAGAAAAATCAAATAAACTTTACGATGAGTTACTTGAACATCAAATTATTCCTGAAATCAAACGTGAAAATGATGAACAGTTATCATTAGAAGAGTTAACTCAAGTAGCACATCACCTAGAAGAAGTAGTCGACGACTATACGAGCAAAATAGAGCATTCTGACGATGTCATTGAGCGAAAAAGATTACGTAGCGAACGAAAAACACCGAAGCAAATACTTAAACAAGTACACGATTGGATCATAAGAAAGCAGAAATACCAAAAAGATTTTGATGTGTTTGGCACACGTAACAGTTATTCAAAGACGGATCATGAAGCAACATTTATGCGGATGAAAGATGACTATATGCAAAACGGCCAATTGAAGCCAGGATATAATGTACAAATCGCTACTGAAGGTCAATATACACTCGCGTACGATGTATTTCCAAATCCAACAGACACGAAAACGCTTATTCCATTTCTTAATCAAATTGAAGAAAATTATTTCGAGTTACCAAAGCATATTGTAGCGGATGCCGGATACGGCAGTGAACAGAATTACCAGGATATTCTTAACAATCGAAAACGAACAGCACTCATTACATTCAATCATTACTTGAACGAACAGAAGCGAAAATACAAAAATGATCCTTTTAAGACAAGCAATTGGGTGTATGAGAAAGAAAACGATGCATACATATGTCCAAATGAAAAGAGATTACGATTCCAATACAATTCTGTTCGTACGGATAAATCAGGTTTCCAAAGAGAATTTAAAATCTATGAATGTGAAGAATGTACAGGGTGTCCTTTCCGTACAAAGTGTACCAAAGCAGCGGAAGGGAAAAATCGTAGACTCATGATTAATGAGAATTGGGAACAACAAAAAGAAGAAGTAAGAGCGAAGCTTTCAGAAGAAAAAACGGCTGCCATTTATCGTCAACGTAAAATTGACGTGGAACCAGTTTTTGGATTCTTGAAGGCTAATTTGTGTTTCCGTCGATTTTCTGTTCGGGGAAAATCAAAGGTTACTAACGAAATAGGTTTGGCACTAATGGCCACAAATTTAAGGAAGTATGCGGTAAGAGGTTAATACCTCTTCCAATATTTTCTTAATAAAGCGCAAAAAAGAGAAATTGCATTGTGCAATTTCTCTTTTTTGCGTGAACTGGAACTAATTCTGTCCCAGCCCCTTTTTCATGAAGTAATTACAATTAAGTTAACATTACTAAACTGATGGCCATAACTGCCATACCTGCTATTAATCCGTAAATAGATGAATGGGCTTCATCATATTTTTTAGCAGCTGGCAACAGCTCATCAATTGAAATAAATACCATAATCCCTGCAACACCAGCAAAAACAATACCGAACAATGTATCTGTCATAAATTGCATTAGTACTAAGTAGGCAATAAACGCACCGAACGGCTCTGACAAACCAGAGGCGAACGACCATTTAAATGCCTTCATACGCTTCCCTGTTGCATAAAAAATAGGAATGGCTACCGCAATACCTTCCGGGATATTATGAATGGCTACCGCAATTGCTATCGCGATTCCGACATTCGGATCTTGAAGTACCGCCATGAATGTTGCAATACCTTCCGGGAAGTTATGAATTGCAATTGCCAGCGCTGTAAATAATCCCATTTTCATGAGGCGGTCTGCTTCTACATCTTCATTCCCGATCAATTGAGCCTTTTGTACATCTTCTACAGACTTTACTTCATGCGGATTTTTCCCTTTTGGAATAAAGCGGTCGATTAAGGCAATTACAAGCATTCCTCCGAAAAAGCCGATGATGGTGTACCAATACCCTATAGTTTCTCCATGAACGTTTACTAATGCGTCTTTCGCTTTTACAAAAATCTCTACAAGTGATACATAAATCATCACACCCGCTGAAAAGCCTAATGCAACAGAAAGAAACTTCTTGTTTGTACGTGTTGTAAAAAAGGCAATTAAGCTGCCAATACCAGTAGCAAGCCCTGCAAATAATGTTAAACCCAACGCTAATAATACATTCTCATCCATACTATTCTCCTTTTTTATAATTCTTTTCTCACATTATACGCACAATGTTTCCTTTGTGCAACTTTTTTTAATACGGAAACATCTTATGCAGCAAACCAAATCAAGTTCTAAAAAAGGGATTCCTAAATATTAGGAATCCCTTTGGTTCTATTTATGCTTTTTTGACTCATACCATAATACGCTTACGATAAACCAAGTATACCCGATACTCCACCCTGCTAAAACATCCGTTGCATAGTGGCGGCCTTCCGCTATACGTGATAAACCAATTAAAAAAATCAGGACTAGCATTAAACCGTATGTAATAAATTTCCACTTCTTATTTTTCAGCCACTTCGAAATTAAATATGCCAGCGTTAAAAAGAATAATACGCTAATTTGCGCATGGCCGGAAGGAAAGCTAAACGACGAAAGCTGATCTTCAATTTCCGGACGTGGTCTTGCAAAAATACGCTTTAAAAGCTGGTTTAGACCATTTCCAACACCAACTGTAAGTAGGACAAAAAGCACACCGCGAAAATCTTTTTTAAAGATCGCTAAATACAGCAACATAATAACGGTTGCCACTATGATAAACTTTGTTTCTCCTAAATTGTGAAATAAGATAATAAAACTATTACCAAATAATAGTGAGCGGATTTTTATATCAAACGCCTCAAAGCTTGGTGTATCAAAATTTAGTGCAATAATAATAAAGATTACCAGTGTAACTAGCGCAAAACCTTTTTTCAAACAAAAACCCACTTTCTTCAGTCAAACTGTTACTTTACTTACCCTATTATTATATGTAATATACAAAAAAATAAAATCCACTTTGCCAAAAAAACTCCGCAAAGTAGATTTCTCCCTAAACAGCCATTATTCCACAACTGTGTAATTTCCGTGCTCCATCGAAATAACGAAGTCCGGTTTTGGTGGTTTACCGCCATGCTCTTTGATTTTCGCTTTATGGCCTGCAATATGTTCCGGGCTCTTCTCCCATGCTTTCCATGCATCCTCTGACTCTCAACGAATAATCATCACAACTTCCTCTTCACCACGTCGAACATTTTTTACAAGCAGTTCACGGCCAATGAAGCCTTCACGTTGTTCAAGCATTGATGGACCTTGACCCGGTTTTTTGCTAAAGCGCTCAATAATTTTATCAGAGTTGCCTTCTGTTACGATCCACTTACGAATTTGTACGAACATTATATTTCCCCTCTCTTTTAAAAAAGGCATGCCTCTCGTTGAGAGACATGCCATATTTATTATATTATTTTAATTCGTTTAAGATTTCATCTAATTTTTCTGCTTCAGTTGTTACACCGTTAGAAGAGAAGTACCAGTTTACGCCATCAAGGTAAACAATTTTGCCTTCTTTGTAAGCACGAGTTTGTTTGATAATATCGTTTTCGATGTCAGCTTTGATTGTTTCTACATCAGATGCTGTACGGTCGATGATTAATAATACTTCTGGATCTACAGAAAGAATTGATTCATAAGAGAAGTCAGAACCGTGTGATGATGCTTTGATGTCAGTAGTTGATGGTTTGAAACCAAAGTCATTGTACACATATGCAAAACGAGAATCTTCACCGTTGTCGAAACCAGAGATCTTTTTGTCGTTGTACATTGCTACTAATGCATTTTCATAACCAGCTGCTTTTTCTTTAACAGCATCAACTTTTTCTTGTAATGCAGCTTTTAATTCTTCAGCTTTTTCTTGTTTGCCGAAGATTTCCGCAGCTAAGTCAACTGTTTCAAATACGCCATCCACATAGTTCGAGTTATCAGAACCGATGAATACTACGTTTGGTGTAATTTCTTTTAACTCTTCATAGAAAGAACCTTGACGACCTGAGATGAAGATTGCATCTGGATTAGCAGCTGCAACTTTTTCGAAGTCGATTTGTTTTAAAGAACCAACGTCAGTAACTGAATCTGTTAAATATTTTTCTTTTAAATGCTCAGGGAAGTTACCTTTACCGCCGTTTGCAGCGATACCAACAATACCTTCAACACCTAATGCATCAAGTGTATCTAAGAAACCGTAGTCAAATACTACGATATTTTTTGGCATTTCTTCAAATGTTACATCTTCAAAAGTAAGAGACTTACCATCTTCTGTTTCACTGCCTGCTGATAATGAAGAAACTGTCATGGGGAAAGCTGAAGTTTCTGAAGCTGTAGTTGTCTCTTCTGTTTTAGCTGGTTCGTTTGCTTCATCTTTTGTAGATGTTTCATCGTCTGAACCACAAGCTGCTAACATTAATGTTAATGCTGCTGCCGTTAAAAATTTCCACTTTTTCATTGTTACTTTTCCTCCTAATGTTCTCTCAAGCGAGAGTGATAATCGTTTTCAATTAACTAACGTTAGTGTAAAACAACTGTACATACTTGTCAACGAATATTCTGAAACTAATATTCATTCTCAATTAAATTCATAAAATAAATGCATAAGCGAGCAAACCTATGCATTTATTTCCAATTTTATTTAACTGTGTGAATTAAAGTATACACAAATGCGACATCCATCTTGTTCTTGCACCGGAATATGCATATCATATACTTCTCGTAATGCTTCTGAGTTAATAATCTCATTTGTTGGGCCATCTTTTACAAGACGTCCATCTTTTAAAGCGACAATCCGATCTGAATATACTGAAGCAAAGTTAATATCATGCAAAACAATTACTACTGTTTTGCCCAATTCATCAACAAGCTTACGTAAAATTTTCATAATCTGAACAGAGTGCTTCATATCCAAGTTGTTTAATGGCTCATCTAATAAAATATATTCCGTATCCTGAGCAATTACCATTGAGATAAAGGCACGCTGCTTCTGACCACCAGATAGTTCATCTAAAAACTTATGCTCCATATCACCCAATGTCATATATTCAATCGCACGGTCAATATGTTGTTCATCTTCTGGAGTCAAACGACCTTTCGAATATGGATAACGTCCAAATGATACAAGTTCACGAACTGTTAAACGCACATTTAAATGGTTTGACTGGCGTAAAATTGCTACACGTTTCGCAAAATCATTGGACTTCATTTTTTTAACATCACTCTGATCTAAAAATACTTCACCTGTATCTGCATCAAGCAATCGGCTTACCATTGATAATAATGTGGATTTACCTGCTCCATTCGGTCCGATAAATGAAGTGATTGCTTTTGGCTGTATAGTTAATGAGACATCCTCAACGACCGGTTTTTTTCCAAAGCTTTTAGAAAGCCCTTTAATTTCAATCATCCTGCTTTCCTACTTTCCTTCAGTATTAGGTAAATAAAGTAAAGTCCACCGACAAAGTTAATAATAACGCTGATCGTTGTACTTAACTGGAATACATGCAGTACTAAGAACTGCCCACCGACAAGTGCAATAATACTAATTAAACTCGCACCCACTATTAAAACGGAATGCTTGTACGTAGCAAAAAACTGATATGCCAAGTTTGAAACGATTAACCCTAAAAATGTAATCGGACCAACTAGCGCAGTAGATGTTGCAATTAAAACTGAAGATAAAATTAATACTTTTAATACTATTCTATCATAATTTACACCTAAGTTTATTGCATTCTCACGACCTAGCGACATAACATCTAAATCACGCAATAAACGGTAACCGTATATAAATGCAGCCCCTAAAATAATGACAGCAATGAGCAACAGCTCTGTTTTCACATTCATGAAACTAGCAAACAAACGTGTCTGTAAGCTTTCATATTCTACCGGGTCAATTATTACTTGTAAAAATGTTACAAAACTGCCGAGCAATGTTCCGATAATCATTCCGGCAAGTAAAAGCAGGAAAATCGGATGTTTGTCTGCCCGGAACAAGAAACGATATAAAATCAGGGCAAAAATTACCATCGCCAAAATTGATAAACCAAAGTTTAAATAACGACTTACTACAAAGATTGACGCAGAGCCTGCAAAGAAGAAAATAATCGTTTGCACTACTTCATACATCGAATCGACACCCATCATAGAGGGTGTCAGTAAACGGTTATGTGTAACCGTCTGGAATGTAACGGTTGCATAAGCAATCGCCGTACCAGTTATAACCATTGCCGCAATTCGCTCTAATCGCTTTGGAAAGGCATAACTGAATCCGCCTTGAATATTGTAAAAAGCAAATAACGCAATACACACCAGTGCGATAATTGCTAAGAAAATTAGCTTCGTACTATTTTTTCGCATATGCTTTCCCCCTAAATAACATTACTAAGAAGATCGCACTGCCGATTACCGCAACAGTTGTGTTTACTGGAATTTCAAACGGGTATACTATTAAACGACTTAAAATATCACACATTAATAGGAATGCTGCACCTAAGAAAATAGTATGTGGAATTGTTTTTCGTAAATTGTCCCCCATATATAATGAAACCAAGTTCGGTACGATTAATCCAAGGAAAGGAATAATCCCTACCGTCAAGACAACTGTAGTGGATATAATCGCTACCAGTACTAAACCGAGATTTAAAACAGTACGATAGCTTAAGCCAAGATTTTTAGCGAAATCTTCACCCATACCAGCTACTGTAAACTTATTGGCATATAAATACGCGAGGATAATTGCGGGTACTGCTATATAAAGCAATTCATAGCGACCTGATACAACAAGCGTAAAACTTCCTAGGAAGAATGTATCCACACTTTGCAGCACATCTGCCTCGTACGCAAGAAATGTTGAAATGGCACCAATAATATTTCCGTACATAATCCCGATTAGAGGTACAAAAATAACGTCCTTGAATTTAATGCTTTCAAGAAGACGCATGAAAATCATCATACCGATCAGTGCAAATGTAAAGCTGAAGATAATCTTCTCCATATATCCTACACTTGTGAAAAATATCATTGATACAACAATACCTAGCTTTGCTGCATCGAGCGTACCAGAAGTTGTCGGCGATACGAATTTGTTACGGCTTAAGCTTTGCATAATTAATCCTGAAATACCCATCCCTGCCCCGGCAAGTATAATTGCCATTAATCGAGGTACTCGACTCATTAAGAAAATCTGCATTTTATCTGAATCCCAATCCAGTAAATCAGATGGCTTAATGTCAATTGCACCAATAAATAATGATATAAAGGACAGAACGATGGTTGCAACTACGAGCATCCAAAGTCTCATTACATTCTCCCACTATTCTTTATATATTTTAGATTTTTATATAATACGTAAATTCTAAATGAAAATGAGAATCATCTCTTTCCCTACATCATTATATAATTGCTAATAATGAAAATCAAACAGACAATTTATATTACCTTGTATTAAAAGAGGAATAGACTGAAAAATGTATTTTTAGAGCGATTCGCCGTTTTATTTACAACATCCTGTATGTATTCTAATAGGAAGTAAAAATGAATAGAAACAGGCCACAATTAATAAAATTGTGGCCTTACAATTACATGCGATATGTTTTTTTATTTACACTGTATTTATTTATTGCTTCGCGATTTACATTATAGCCAAGCCCTTTTGTTTTCGGAACGGTAATGTAGCCATCTGTAACGCTTACTTCCGGTTGAATAATGTCTTCATGCCAATAGCGTTCAGAAGCCGCGGTATCTCCAGGCATTGTAAAGTTTGCAAGACTTGTCAGTGCTACATTTTGCGCACGGCCGATACCCGCTTCCAGCATTCCCCCGCACCATACAGGAATATGGTGTTGCATGCAGAAGTCATGAATACGCTTCGCCTCGCTAATTCCGCCAACTCTCGCAATTTTAATATTTACCACCTGACAGCTGCCTAACTGAATCGCTTTTCTCGTATCCTCTAAAGAAGTAATACTCTCATCTAAACAAATCGGTGTCTTTATTTGTTTTTGCAAAACGGCATGATCGATGAGGTCATCATGGGCTAATGGCTGTTCGATCATCATTAAATTAAATGCATCCAGCTCTTTTAGTCGATCGATGTCATCCAATGTATACGCAGAGTTTGCATCTGCCATTAAAGGAATTGCCGGGAATGCTTGACGTATTGTTCGGATCAGCTCAATATCTTTTCCCGGTTTAATTTTTACTTTAATTCGCTTATAACCTTCATCCAAAAACTGCTGAATTGTATCGATCAGCTGTTCATCTGTAGGCTGTAAACCGATGCTGATTCCTACTTCAATTTTTTCCTGGATTCCGCCAACAGCTGTTGCCAGCGATTGGTTCGTCAATTGAGCATAAATATCCCACACCGCTCCTTCGATCGACGCTTTCGCCATGTTATTGCGTCGAATCGTACGGAATCGCTCATACACATCATCTGGATGCTTTAATTCTTTACCGAGTAATGCAGGAATTAAAAAATCCTCCAATAAATGAAGTGAAGTTTTAAATGTTTCTTCTGTATAGGAAGGCTCTTCAAATGCAACCCCCTCACCCCAGCCGACTACACCACTTTCATCCTTCGCCTCCACAACTAAAAAACGCTTGTCTTGCATAGTACCTAAGCTAGTCGTAAATGGAGTTTTCATTCGCATCACTAGTTCATGTATTGTCACTTCTACTAATTTCATCTTTGTTGCTCCTAATAATATTTAGCTGCGGCATCATTCATTCATAATTAAAGAGCAAATAATGAACGCTTTACAAGTAAGTAATGGCTAATATTATCATTTATTTTGTTTAAATAAATTATTTTATAATTTTGATCAAACATTGCCTGTAAAATATTCCTTGTTTTATAGCGCCAATCTTCTGCTAAAGCAACACTTTCCACTTTGATTTTCTGGAAGTTCGTAGGGATCGGTAACAGATAGGCATCATGAATAAGCGCCTCTTCTTTATCAAACTTTTGCTCCGGATCCAATGTCGGAAGGCCTACCATATTTTCTTCCCAATTCACTACCGGCTTTGCTTCATCCAGTAGTTCTTCCACTTTTGCATCCCAGCGCAAGTAATCATTATCAACAAGTTGCCATTCTACACAAAGACGGTCTGTAGGCAATGCCCGATTGAACGGGTCTTCCATTTCACCGTAACAATTTTCTATATAAGTATCGCTATAACTACGCAACTTTGAAAAGTTCAAAAATCCGCTGCGCGCTTCAAGTGGATCAAATGTCCAGCGGCAAGTTCTGTAACCGCGCTCTATTGCGATATCCTTCAAGTAATTTTTAAGCAGTTCTCCAACGCCTTGCTCACGATAATTACGCTTCACACCAATCATATGGGAATATAAGTATATATTCTCATCCATATATCCAGGGCAACTATAGTTAAAACCAATTATTTCATCATTTAAATATGCACCGAGTACAATCCCGCCATTGCGAATCGTCGCAATTGTTTGGTGTACTGGAATGCTGCCGACAGCCCAAATTTCATGTTCTAGATTACGTGCCTCTTCAATTTGTTCAATTGTCGTTAATTCTTTAATCCTCACTGATTCTAACATAATTCTGCCTCCCCTATAGTTACTTTTCTTCATACTTAAAAACGCCTTGCTTTACTTAGTGTCTCTCCGCAATCATACTTTGTTGCATGATTTTTGAAAAAGATGTGTAACCATCGGGAATGTTCTACATATATCGGTTACCCAGGTTATTTTCGACCAAAAGTAGTGAAATTAACCCAAATGGGTCTCTTTCGGCAAAAGTTTTTGGCAATCGCTGAAAGAAGTTAATGTGAAGAATCGATACTTCCTTACTGAAAGAATTCATAGCGCTTCTTTAAGTATCATCCCAATCCCATTATATACCACAGACTACCTTTATAAGTAGTTAACTTTTATTATTCCTTATTGAACAAAAGAAAAAACCTTTATTTACAGAAATTCTGTAAATAAAGGTTTGATAATTATTTAATACCACGCATTGCTTTAGAGATGATTGGCGAAATCAGGAGAATAATAACACCTAATACAACCGATAAACCACCTAATACACCGAAGTAAGTTGTTTCAGATACGATTCCGTAAACTCGAACTAACTGTGCGTTAATCGCTTGTGCAGCAGCTGATGCTAGGAACCATAACGCCATTGTTTGGCCTGCGAATGCAGCTGGTGCTAATTTCGTTGTAGCTGATAAACCAACTGGTGAAAGCAATAGTTCACCTAATACTAACAGGAAGATTGAGAATACAACCCAAAGTGGGTTTACTAACGTATCTTCCGGAGTTAAAACGATTGCTGCAATCATTACGAAGAATGAAATACCTGCAAAGAATAAAGATAAAGCAAATTTCTTTGGAGTTGATGGTCCGCGATCCGCTAATTTCGTCCACATAAACGCAAACATTGGCGCTAGAACGATGATGAATAACGGGTTAAATGACTGGAACCACGCAGCCGGAATTTCAAAGCCCCATAAATTTAAGTTTGTACGAGTATCAATGAACGTTGCTATAACTGTTGAAGATTGTTCAGCAATAGCCCAGAACATTACCGCACAGATGAATAATGGGATATATGCTAATAGACGAGATTTTTCGTCTGCATTTGTTTTTGGACTACGGTACATATAAATAATAAATACTGTAGGAATCATTACACCTAAGAATGTAATTAATAATGAGAAATTCTCAATGCTAGCGTTACCTGTTTGGTAAGCTACAAAACCTAAAATTACAACAATTAAACCACCGATTGTGAAGTTACGAGTTGTCGTTTTCTTCTCTTTACCAGAAAGTGGGTTTGGTGCTACAGAACCTGCTAAACCAAGGCTCTTTTGTGACATTAAGTAAACAACTAAACCGATGAACATACCTACTGCAGCAACACTGAATCCTGCATGGAAGCCCCAGTTTTTTTGGAATAAACCAACTAATAAAGGTGCCAGGAAACCACCCATGTTGATACCCATATAGAAAATAGAGAATCCTGAATCACGACGTGCATCATTTTCTGCATACAAGTCACCAACTACTGATGAAACGTTTGGCTTTAATAAACCAGTACCAATGATGATAAAGAACATCGATAAGTATAATGCTGTTACACCAAGCGGCAAGGCCAATAATATATGACCAATCATAATTAATATTCCGCCATAGAATATCGCTTTACGCATCCCAGTAATACGGTCAGCGATCCACCCGCCGATAATACCTGACATGTAGATTAATGAACCGTAAATCGACATGATGATGTTAGCTTGCGTACGATCTAGTCCTAATCCACCATCTTTAACTGCATAGTACATGTAGAATAGTAGAATGGCACGCATACCATAATATGAAAAACGTTCCCAAAACTCTGTAAAGAATAGTGTAAACAACCCTTTAGGTTGACCGACAAAACCAGTTTGAGGAACGGACTTCACGATTTCTTCTTTTGAATACATTTGAAATCCTCCCGATTAATAAATATTCTGACAATAAACACCGTAGTCTGTTGTCTGACATTTGAAATAATATACTTGAACACTTTAGCCTAATAGTTGATTAAAATCAACAAATAATCAAAATGTTATAATTTTATGTTTTTTCGTTATTTTCAGACAAATAAAATAAATTAGCACCACAGGATTTTTGTATTATAAAACAATTAATTCAGTAAATAAATTATTTTGACTTTTCATAGAGGCAAAAATTTAATAAAAAATAAAAAAGCTAGAGTACGATGCAACTGCAACGTACTTTAGCTTGTTTTGTCCATTATTACTTTACTACATAAGTTTCATACTTCTGATAATCCGCTTCTTTGAGTTCAAGCGTTAATAATGTACCCTCTTCTTCATATTCCGTTTCCAAAACAGTTGCCTGCTCATTTAAATAGGAAACAATTCCACCCTGATTATATGGAATAAGCATTTGACATGTAACATAATTAGCAAAAATTTGTTGTTTAATTTGCTGAAGCAACTCTTCCAGCCCTACATTTTCCTTCGCAGAAAGCCAAATATTATCTCCGCTAACTAACGGATATTCCACATCAGCCAAGTCGGATTTATTGTATACATATATAGTAGGAATATTTTCAACATCAATCGCTTTTAATGTGTCATTCGTTACTTCCATCATAAAGCGGTATTCCTCATTTGAAACATCGACAACATGCAGCAGCAAATCAGCTTCTCTTGCTTCTTCCAATGTTGATCGGAATGCTTTTACTAAGTGATGCGGCAGTTTACTAACAAAACCAACCGTATCAGTCAGTAAAAAGGATTTATTATCTTCCAGTTCAATATTGCGGACCGAAGTTTCAAGTGTCGCGAACAACATATCCTTTTCAAACACTTGCTTCGTATCATCTTGCCCCGCCTTTGCAAGTAACTGGTTCATAATCGTGGACTTCCCTGCATTTGTATAACCAACAATTGACACGACAGGTACTGCATTTTTACGGCGTTGCTTCCGCTGTGTTTCACGCTGCTCTTTAACGGATTCAAGCTCTTTCTTGATTTTCGAAATCTGATCTTCAATCTTACGACGGTCAAGTTCAAGTTTTGTTTCCCCTGCACCACGGTTTTTAAAGCCGCCGCCTGTTCCTCCCCCTTGACGGGACAGTGAAGCATGGAGCCCAACTAGGCGCGGAAGCATATACTGTAATTGAGCGAGCTCTACTTGTAATTGCGCTTCACGTGTTTTTGCACGGCGGCTGAAAATATCTAAAATCAGCATTGTACGGTCAATTACTTTACATTGTAAATCGCGTTCTAAATTACGGATTTGTGATGGTGAGAGTTCATCATTAAAAATAACAATGTTGGCATCGGTTTCATCAAAGAACGCCTTAATTTCTTCAATCTTTCCTGTACCTACATAATGTGAAGGTGTCACACGTTCCAGATTTTGCGTCACCATGCCGACAACTTCTACATCTAAAGCTTGTGCTAAATTTGCCAACTCTTCCATTGAGTAATCAAAATGCTCATCCTTTTGTAAATTGACGCCAACTAATACACCGCGTTCAATTAATACTTCAACATCTTTCAAATTTTTGCCTCCTTGCTATCATCTATAGTTTTTTCCCATCGTAACATACAATTCAAAAGCCTGTACAATGACAACATATAAGCGCATTATGATACTATAGGGACACATTATTTCTCTTCATTCATCACTCACCAATGAAAGGTGAGTGATGAATAAAGAAAAGCCCCGGCGGCGGATGTCACAGATTTTTTAAGGGAAATGAAGTCAGCCTAAATACGTCACATCATGTGACAACGGCTGACTGACCCACATCCTGTGGGCCTAAAAAAATCTGGACGCAATTACGCCGAGGCGTAATCGATAAAAAAGAAAAGGCGGTTTTTATGGAATTCGAACAAATGAAAGTGCAGCTTCATGCACTCATTTCTAATAAAACACTACTTCAGGCAACTATTAGCCAGCCACGTCAAAAATCCAATGACTTAAAACGGGTCAAACTCAAGCCCGTAGAAATTCGTGGAGAATATATGATCCAGCTGGAATACCAATATGAGCGTATTTTAAAACATGAAAATATTACTGTTGAAGATTTAGCCGCGAAACTCGATGCTCTTTTTGAACAGTTCCGTCAAGTACATGCTGAATTTCAGGAGCAGACAGTACAAGTGCAACTCTCGAAGAAAAACAAAGTGCTTTGGAAATCTGATCAAAATGCTACAACTAAACAAGTGAATTTATCCCATAACCGAAAAAAACAGTATCTATTGGATGATTCCCGTATTCACCCGTTTTTAGTCCGTTTAGGAGTGCAGTCAGAGGATGGGAAAATAAAGAAACAGAAATATGATAAGTTTAAACAAATCAATCGCTTTGTTGAGTTTATCGATGATTCTTTAGCCCATTTACCGGAAGACAAAACAATTCGCATACTAGATTTTGGTTCAGGTAAATCCTATTTAACATTCGCTTTGTATCATTACTTAAAAATTGAAAAGGGTCTTGATATACATGTCACAGGCCTTGATCTCAAAAAGGAAGTGATTGAGGAATGTAACCGGATTGCAGCAGATTTACAATATGAAGATCTTCAGTTTTTAGTTGGGGATATTAATGACTTCAATGAAGAAACTGCTGTAGATATGGTCGTAACCCTTCATGCTTGTGATGTTGCGACAGATATGGCATTAGCCCGTGCAGTAAAATGGGGCGCAAAAGTTATTTTAAGTGTTCCTTGCTGTCAACATGAGCTGAACCGTCAGCTGCAGGCACCTGCATTATCGATTATGACACAGCACGGTTTGGTGAAAGAGCGCTTTGCCGCATTAGCTACGGATTCAATCCGCGCTGAATTATTATCACTTGTCGGCTATGATACTCAGTTATTGGAATTTATCGATATGGAAAACACTCCAAAGAATATTTTAATACGCGCTTATTTCACTGGAAAGAAGCCAACGAGTGAGCAGCGATTAAAGTATGACGAATTTGTGCGCTTTTTAAATGCAAAGCCATTTTTAGAAAATGAGCTGCAAAATTTACTATAATAGCAAAACAGTTTTCTCGTTTTGACTTATTTTTTCTATCTTTTGACTAAAAATAATCACTTATTCACCTTTTCCTTTTGTTACAGAATTGTAAAGATTGATAAGGTCAGAGTAAAATTTGTATAGATTTTTTTAAGTTTTTGTTATGATAATTGAGGTTAATTTTTAAAATTATTTTAATTATATATATTCAGGAGGCATTCCATGTTTAGTTCAAAGAAGCAAGATCCGTTTTTCTCAGCGTTATTGAAAATTGCTGAAAATATGCGTGAAGGTATCCATTATGCAAATGATTTCCGCATTGAAACGGTTGCAGACTTAAAGGAAATTAGCATTCGTATGAAACAATACGAAACAGCGGGTGATAAATTAATTCATGAATTAATCGTCATGCTTAATAAATCATTTATGACGCCAATTGAGCGTGAAGATATTTTATCATTAGCAATTCGTATGGATGATGTGTTAGATGGTGCAGAAGGTACGATTGCACATTTCGAAATGTTTTCATTAACAGAAATCGATGAATCGATGCGCGATTTCCTAGCATATATCGCCAAATCTACTGATGAAATTGTTAAAGCGATGGAACTATTAAACAAAAAAGATCTTGTTGGGATGCGCCAACACGCAATTTTAATTAAAGATTATGAACGTGAATGTGATGAAGTATTACGTTCTTCTATTAAAAAGCTGTTTTTAAATGAAAAAGATCCTATTCGTCTAATTAAATTCAAAGATATTTATGAGCAGTTAGAAGAAATTGCCGACTACTGTCAAACTGTTGCTAACACAATCGAAACAATCATTATGCGTAATGCGTAATTAATGAGGAGTCCTTTTAATGAATACACTACTTATCATTACTGTCCTAGTAGTCTTTTTTGCACTTGCATTTGACTTCATTAATGGTTTTCATGACACGGCAAATGCGATTGCTACATCCGTTTCAACACGTGCGCTACCTCCTCGAGTAGCGGTAATCATGGCAGCGTTTATGAATTTCTTGGGTGCCATTACATTCGTAGGTGTTGCAAAGGCGATTGCGTCGGATATTGTTGATCCTTTTGCGTTATCCTCACCTGATGCACCATTAATCGGTACTGTTGTTATTTTGGCCGCTCTATTATCGGCGATCACTTGGAACTTAGTTACTTGGTATTTTGGAATTCCATCAAGTTCTTCTCATACATTGATCGGTTCGATTGCGGGTGCTGCCATTGCAGCATCTGGAATCGGAGTTTTAAACTATAGCGGATTCACAAAAATCATCATTGCTTTATTAGCATCACCAATCATTGCGATTTGTGCCGGTTATATCATGATGACAATAATGAAATTCATTTTTAAGAATATGAACCTATATAAAACAAATAAAGGTTTTCGTATTATGCAAATTTTCACTGCTGCCATTCAATCATTTACCCACGGAACAAATGATGCTCAAAAGGCGATGGGTATTATTACGATGGCACTTATTGCAGCGAATTGGCAAACAACGGATGATGTACAAGGGTGGGTACGTTTCGCCTGTGCTTTAGCAATGGGTCTTGGTACATCAATCGGCGGTTATAAAATCATTAAAACAGTCGGCGGCAAAATTATGAAAATCCGTCCTGTAAATGGTGCTGCTGCCGACCTTGCTTCCGCATCCATCATTTTCGGTGCGACATTAATTCACTTGCCTGTATCAACAACACATGTAATTTCTTCTGCAATTATGGGTGTCGGTTCGGCTCAAAATGTAAAAGGCGTAAACTGGGGTATGGCTCGTAAAATTGTCACTACTTGGATTATTACAATGCCGATTTCTGCGGTTATGGCAGCGGTTATTTATACAATATTAAATCTATTCTTTTAGTAAAGAGGAGAGGTAGGTTTCGAAACTTTTTTCGGACAAACCTCCCTCTTTTCTTTTTTTCTACGAATCCATTACACTGTATTTATGGAAAAAGAAAGGCGGTAATTTATGAAACAGTTCGCAGCATTCATTACAAAATTCGCAAAACCGATCGTTCTACTATGGTGTGCACTTTTAGTTGTTCTAGCATTTTTTGCGCTCCAACTCCCATCTAAACTGCAGGGGGATGGGTTTTTCTATGATGGCGACCACTCATATGTAACGAATGAGCTATCAGATACATTCAATTTACCCGCAAAGACGATTTTTGTACTGTTTGAAAATAAAACGGATGATGAAATTTCGTCTGCCCTTGAAAGTTTAGAAACAATTGAAGAGATTCAAACAATAACATCTCCTGTAGGTGTCGAAGAATTAAATAAAGACGGCTATGCCTATGGAATGCTGGAGTTTGATAATACGGTGGATGACTACTTCCCTATTATTGATGAGCTGCGCGAAAAGCTCGGCGAAAGTAACGGTATTTCTATTACAGGTGAACCGGTTATTTCAAAAGACATTAATGTCGCAAGCCAAAATGATTTAATTAAAGCAGAAACGATTGGTCTTCCGATTGCTTTAATCGTTTTATTGCTGGCATTCGGTACAATCGTAGCTTCTTTACTGCCAATTTTAGTTGGCGGTGCGACGGTTGTCATTACACTTGGTCTATTGGCTCTTTTAGGCGATAGTGTGAACTTATCGATTTTCGTATTAAATATCGTCCCAATGCTCGGGTTAGCTTTAAGTATTGATTTTGCGTTGCTCCTTATTAACCGTTACCGTGAAGAACGCAATACACAATCGATTGAGCAGTCTGTTCAAACAGCGATCCAAACAGCCGGACGATCGATTATCTTCTCAGCGCTTTGTGTCATGATCGGTCTTGGCGCAATGATTGTAATTGATGTGGAGATCTTCATGAACATCGCGCTTGGCGGATCAATTGTCGTATTGCTGGCAGTATTAACAGGCATTACACTTTTACCGGCAACATTGATGCTTCTGGGTGACCGTTTAAATAAAGGCCGTGTTTTCCGTATAAAACCGACTGCCTCTCGTTGGCAGAAGTTCGCTGCCTTTGTTATGAAACGACCTGTCACTATTATAGTTGTGGCCATCATTCTGTTATGTGTTGCAATGGTGCCGATCAAAGATATCGAGTTGACGATCCCTTCTACGGAATCATTGCCGGAATCCTATGAATCGCGCCAAACATTCGATACGCTCGATGAACAGTTTGGGCTTGGCGATAATACACCTGTATTCCTTCTAGCAGAAAATGAAAATGCCGGTGATTGGGATTCGACAGAAGGACGCGAAAAAATATTCGAAATTCAGCAGCAGCTGTTGGATGACCCTCTTGTCGATCGTGTAACATCTATGTTTACTGTAGCCAATATTGAGTCCGTTGAAATGTGGGAAATGGCGAACAGCAACCCGCAAGCACCCGGTGCACTCGATGAAGTGGCGGAAAACTTTATTCAGGAAGACAAAATGTATATGGTCGCTTATTTAGATGCAGAAGGTTCTTCATTCGAAGCCCAGGATTTTGTACGCGACTGGAGCAAAAAGGACTTAGGTGTCGATTTCGCCTTATCCGGTCAAGCGAAGTTCAATCAGGAAATCTTTGATGAGATTGCCGGCAAAGTACTCATTGCCGTTGCGATCATTATTGTTTCTACCTTTTTCATTTTAATGATTGCATTCCGTTCGATTTTAATTCCGTTGAAAGCGATCTTGATGAACATCCTTGGCTTAGGTGCGACATTCGGTATTCTTGTCTACATTTTCCAGTATGGCCATTTCGGTTTGGAAGCGACGACAATTGTGTTAATTATTCCGGTATTGACCTTCTGCCTAGTGTTCGGCTTAAGTATGGACTATGAAGTATTTTTAATTTCCCGTATTCAGGAAGAATATTTAAAAGGGGCAACTAATACGAAGGCAACGGTCGATGGACTTGTTTCAACAAGTAAAATCATTACATCGGCAGCACTTATTATGATCGTCATTACAGGCGCGTTCGCATTTACGGATGTAATGCCCGTGAAGCAAATCGGAGTCGGTATTGCGATCGCGATTGCCATTGACGCAACAATCATCCGCCTGATGCTCGTCCCAAGTTTCATGAAGCTTTTTGGCGACTGGAACTGGTGGCTGCCGTTTAAGAAGAATACGAGATAATGTTTGATAAATAGTCGTCCGTCCTGATGTAAATGGGGCTGGGCGGCTGTTTTTATTTTGTTAATAGAACATCGGGTGAAGCGGGTGACTTTTCTTTGAGTTCGAGGGGGCCGGGTGTGACCGGTCTTGGGTTTATTAGAACAATTGCCGGGGATATTAGAAGAAGTTGCGGGGATATTAGAACTTCCGTTGCTTTTATTAGAAAACCGGGTGGAACAAGTGACGGTTAAGCTGCTTTTCTCCTTAATTAAGGGCTTACGGGTGACCGAACTTGAGTTTATTAGAACATTTGCACAGATATTAGAACAACTTGGCAGGATATTAACACATCCATCAACTATATTAGAAGATCTCGAACACTTATTAGCACATTGGGCAAATATATTAGAAGATCGGACTTTTATTTAGAACATTTTAAAATATATTAGAACATTCCACCTGTTTATTAGAAAACGACGACCACCGCACCCCGCACCCCCAAACAAAAAATCCCCCGCGCCGCATGTAATAACGACGAAAGGGATTTAGAAATCGAAGCAGTCAGCCTAACCTAAATACAGCTGCTCCTCAAACGGAACTGAATTTACATCGCTCGACTCTTCACTTTTGTTCAACTCGATTTGTTTCGGGTCTTTAGGTTCCCACAACATGTAAAATGCTTGAATTGCAATGACAATCACAATGGATGCTACTAAAATTGTACCGACGATAATTTTGACCATTTTATTTCCGGACATTTCTTTCGATGAATTCTGTTGTGTCATTCTTCAATTCCCTCACTTATCTATTTTGAAAGTCGGAAACCTTCCTCACGTAAATAAGCGACAGCGTCTTCACGCGTACCGAAAGATTCCTCTAAATTTCCTTGATGATAAATATTCCAAGAACGATCGTTGAACTCAAGCTCAAGCTTCGTACCTTCACGCGATGTCCATGTCTCAACAATCGGTAAGATCTCTTCTTCTTCCTCAGATAAATAGTTGATTGCATCGCGCACAATTTCACGTAATGCTTCCTCGCTGTAGTCGCGAATATTAACAAGCCCGTTGTCGCCAGCTTCTTTTTCATATTTCAATAAGTCGCCCACGAAAACAAAGCCATTACCGTTTGGATGCAATTTTTCTACAACGATAGATTTTTCGTAAAGACTTCCTTCAAAGTGATAATTCACACGTTTCAATGAAATTTCCTTTTTAGTCAACTGCGGAAATGATTCAATAATTTCTTGTTTTTGTTCAAATGTTAGCATTGTCTGCTCCTTTTAAATGTCTTTTCAATTAATAAGTATACCGTGTCCGGCGAAAATTAAAAAGCGAAGCATACGCTTGTCACATATGTCCCGCTCCCGAATCTATTTATTACACATTCTTAGTTGCTGTCTCTTTAATCTGTTTGCGTTCTTCATAAATATTTTGAACGATTACTTTAATGACACAGTACGTTGGGATGGCGATTAAAATCCCGATAAATCCAGCAATATTCCCTGCAGCCAATACAATTGAAATTACTGTTAACGGGTGAATATCCAAAGACCGCCCCATAACATTTGGTGTAATTAAGTTACTTTCTACCTGTTGTGCGACAAGCGTAACAACACCAACCCAAATAATATCAAAAGGATCATTAACCAACGCTACAATCACAGCCGGTACAAGGGAAAGCCATGGCCCGATAAATGGAATCATGTTCATGAAAAATGCAAATAAGGCAAGTAATAATGAATATTCCAAACCAATAATTAAATAGCCGATGTACATCATGATTGCGAGTAAAAAGCTGACCAACACTTGTCCTTGAACATAGCTTCTTAATACGTTATCAATGTCTTCTAAAGTTTTCTTTACCCATGTACGACTCTCCCCGTTAAATATACCGTAAATTTGAGGAGCGAATTTTTCATGGTCCTTCAACATAAAAATAAAGAAAAACGGCGCCAGTACTAATGTTAATGTTACCGTTACCGCCCCACTTAAGAAGGAAACAAGATATTTACTGCTTGCGACAGCAATGTCTTGTATAGAAGTAGTTACAGATCCTATAAACTCTTCTACTTGCGGTGGAAGCATCGGAATATTTTCCTTATTATCTAAAATGAAATCAGCTGCTTCTTCAATATCCTTTGCGATTGTCGGTGCATTTTCAACAAGTTTGTTTACTTGGTTTGCAATTGGAGAACCGACTAAAACTAAAAAGGTTGCGAATAAACCTGCAATTATAAGGACTATTGTTATTAAACTTCCCCATCTCGGCATACCCCGTTTTTCCAATATACGCTGCAACGGCTCCGAAATATAATAGAGCACCCCACCGAGTAATAACGGTACAAGGATGGTCGAAAAAATAATGATAATCGGATTAAAGATCGAATGAATTTCAATGAAATATTTGATAATTAATAATGTAATTAGTATACCTACGCCAACTTGGAACCACAGTTTTCTAGTCATCGGCTCACTCTCTTTCTCAAACTTTCTTTTACTATAACTATGTACGTTTTAGCATGCCATAAAGCTTCATAAAATACAAAAAATAAAAAAGGTTTGTTTCGCAAAATAATATTTGCGAAACGCACCTCATAATTTTTATAGCTTTTTATCGTCGATAGAATTTAAATAGTCTTCGATTGTTCCTACAACTGATTCCACGCAGCCATCGTCAAATGGTGAGATTAAGCCCGCTTCCTCAACAAGTTTTGTGAAAGCAAATGAACCGCCAAGGCTACATAGGTGCAGGTAGTCTTTCCAAGCCCCTTCAAAGTCTTCTCGTGAACGTTTCCAGAACTGGAATGCACAAATTTGCGCTAACGTGTAGTCAATATAATAGAATGGAGATGAATAAATATGGCCTTGTCGCTGCCAAATAGCCCCTGATTCTAAATAGTCATGACCATCGTAATCACGATGCGGTAAATACTTCGCCTCAATTTCTTTCCATGCAGCATTGCGATCAGCTGGTGTCATTTGTGGATTTTCATACACGACATGCTGGAACTCATCGACTGCTACACCGTATGGTAAGAATAGTAACCCACTGCTTAAGTGCGAGAATTTATACTTATCTGTTTGGTGCTTGAAGAATAGCTCCATCCAAGGCCATGTAAAGAATTCCATACTCATAGAATGAATTTCTGCTGACTCATATGTTGGCCATAAGTATTCCGGAATCCCAATATTTCGGCTAGAATACACTTGGAATGCATGTCCTGCCTCATGTGTTAGTACATCGATATCACCAGATGTGCCATTAAAGTTCGAGAAGATGAACGGTGATTCGTAGTCTTCGATAAACGTACAGTATCCGCCGCTTTCCTTACCTTTTTTCGCAACAAGATCCATCAGGTCATGCTCGATCATATAGTTGAAGAACTCGCCTGTTTCTTTTGATAGTTCTTCGTACATTTTTTTACCGTTATTAATAATCCACTCCGGGTCACCTTGAGGAACGGCATTTCCTGTTAAGAATGTTAAGCCTTCATCATAGAATTTAAAGTCTTCTACATCGATCCGTTCTGCTTGGCGCTCGTACAGTTTTGTTGCAAGCGGCACGATATATTCGCGTACTTGCTCGCGGAATTTTGCTACCATCTCTGCGTTGTAGTCAATACGGTTCATATTGACATAACCAAGTTCCACATAGTTTTTAAAGCCTAGCTTTGTCGCGATTTCATGACGAAGCTTTACTAACTCATCATAAATCTGATCGAACTTTTCTTTGTTTGAAGCATAGAAATCTGCACTCGCTTCACGTGCTGCTTTACGAACATCACGCTCAGTAGATTCTGCATATGGTCCAAGCTGTGCCAATGTCAAAATTTTGCCGTCAAATTCAATCTGAGCAGAAGCAACTAGCTTGCTGTATTCAGAAGTTAACTTATTTTCCTTTTGCATAAGCTCGATTACTGCAGGCGAGAAACCTTTTAATAAGTTTTCAGCTAAAGCAAATAGTTGCGTACCCCACTTTTCTTCCAGTTGTGCACGGAATGGCGACTTCACTAGTTCTGTATAGTAATTAAATACAAGCTCATCTGCCATTGGGCTTACTTCATCGAAATGGTCACGCTCTTTTTGGTAATATTCATCGTTTGTATCAATTGATGCACGTACATAGACAATATTAGCCATTGTAGAAAATGTGTTGCGAATCGCGTTTAATTTTTCGATAACTTCGCTTTGTTCATCTACTGTAGTTGCAGCTTTAAATTCCTCTAATAATGCTGCTGTCTGTTCTTTCATTTGTTCTAAATCTGGTCGTTTATAATCAAAGTCTTTAAATGTTACCAAACTCATTCACCCCATCTGTTCACTTCATTCGGAATTCGAAATTCCCTCTTTTATTATTTATGATTATGGCATAAATTGCAATTATTTTCAGAATATTTATCTAGCTTTATTTTAGGCTAATAGACATAAAAAATAAGCAGCCGAGAAAAGGTCTCAGCTGCTTATGCCAGTCATTATATTTTGAACTTATTCATTTCCAATACAACTTGTTGTGAATGGTTATCCAATTCTTCAACCGCTTTTGTTAAATCATCGACTACGAGTGTTTGTTCATCAGAAGCAAGAGCCAAATGTTTTGCATAGTCGGATGTATCATTTACTAAACGACTCATTTCCTCAGTCGAAGCTAAAATTTGTTCTGCACCTGCTGACATTTGCTCAACAACTGCTGAATCGTCCTGAATTCGATTATTGACATTCAATACAGAATTTAAAATTTGATCTAAGCGTTGACCAATTTCACCTACTGCCATCGTTCCTTCTTTAACATCTGTTGTTGTCATATCAATCTCAACTAGTAAACGATCCGTAATTTGCGAGAATTTTTGAAGATGACCTGAAATTTCCTCTGCTGATGTACGGGACATTTCAGCCAGCTTCTTCACTTCATCAGCTACAACCGCAAATCCTTTTCCGGCTTCTCCGGCACGTGCTGCTTCAATTGCTGCATTGAGCGCCAGTAAATTCGTCTGATCCGAAATATTCGTAATGACTGTTACCATCTCTTTAATTGAGTGGAAGTTTTCTCCCATTTCTTTCACTAGTTTAGCCGTATTTTCTACCGATTTTTCTACCCCTTGAATCTGGTCAACTACCTTACCGGAACTTTGTGCACCATCTTCAACAAGGCTCGTCATATCGGAAGAAACTTCAGCAATCTCATTAAATGTATCGGCCAGTTTCTGAATGCCGATAGCCATTTCATTCATCGCAGCATTTACTTCATTATTGCTTACTTGCTGTAATGACCCGCTGTGTGAAATCGTAGCGATGTTTTCCACCATTTTTTCATTTGATGTGTTCACCCGTTCTGTAGAAGTTTCGATTAGATCGACTACTTCTCCGAGCCCATCTGTACGTTCCTTCAATACTTGGAATGTAGCTGATAACTCGACAAGCGAACTTTGGAAATTTTTTGCGAACGCTGTAATTTCATTACTCTTTTTAAAATTCAGCTTGTTTAACAAAGCCTGTGATTCAACAATATCACCTGAAGCCAGATTTTCTGCTGCTTTATTTAATGTTTGTAATGGCGATAACGCTCGACGGATATAAGTATAAATACCGATTAAAGCTGCTATAAAAATAATAATGAAAATAAGCGCAATAATTGGGACGATCTCTTTTGCTACATTTTTTGTTAACGAAGAAACATACGATGCATCGATATCAACACCTAAATAGGCAATCGTTTCCCCTGCATCATTTTTAACCGGTACAATACCTGTAATATATTCACCGAAATCACTGCTTAAAAGGTCTGATGCAAATTGGCCGTCTTCGATAACGCGCTCAATATGCTCGTACTTTGTAGAACCTGATGGGTCACCCAGCTTCCCGGCATTCTCAGTATCATCTGCCGGCATGCCATCAACTAAAAAGGTAACTTCCCCATTTTCTTCAGGTACAAAATAGGTATAGGCATACATGACACCATTATATTGGCGTAATTCATTTAACTGTTCACGTAATTCCCAATACGTTTCATTTTCATCTGGCTCTTCAATAAGCTGTTCATACTTTTGTACATCTATGTAATTTACTAAATTACTAGCTACTTCTATCGTACGTTCTTTCACAGATGACTGAACTGAACGCGCGGAATTAAACTGAAGCATAATAACGGTTAACAGTAAAATAACGGCGAAAATAATGCCGATCATTAATATTATTCTACTACCTAACTTATCCATTCTTTTCATAGCCTATTTTATCTCCTAATATAATATTTAATTGTTAGATTTATTTTGAATTAAAGATTATTTAAAAGCAACTTCTTTTAGTGAATATTCTATATTATTAATGAATAATAAGAGAATAGCACCATCTATTTCCCGTTAGTTTCCAGTAGAAATTGGAAGCACAAAAAAGCCCAAAGAATCATCTTTGGGCTTACATTTTTATTCGCCTAAATCAGCATTGTGGTAAACGCGTTGCACGTCTTCCAAATCTTCCAATGCATCAATCATTTTTTCGAATTTCACTAAATCATCACCAGTTAAAGCAACATCTGTCATTGGCAGCATCGTTAACTCTGCTACAGTAAATTCTTCGATGCCTGCATCTTTAAATGCTTCTTGTGTAGCATGGAATTGTTCCGGCTCAACATAAACGATAATTGTGCCTTCTTCGTCCATAATGTCACGCATATCTAGATCAGCTTCCATTAAAATTTCAAGAATTTCATCTTCTGATTTACCTTCAATTCCGAATACAGCTGTATTTTGGAACATATGCGCCGCTGAACCAGATACGCCCATGTTACCGCCATTTTTACCAAATGCAGCACGTACTTCAGAAGCTGTGCGGTTTACGTTGTTTGTTAATGCATCAACGATTACCATTGTACCTGCGACACCGAAACCTTCATAGCGTAACTCATCGAATTGCTCATCGCCGCCACCTTTTGCTTTGTCGATTGCTTTTTCAATAATATGTTTTGGTACTGAGTAAGTTTTCGCACGTTCTAAAACTGTTTTCAGTGCACGGTTAGATTCCGGGTTTGGTTCACCTGATTTTGCTGCTACGTAAATTTCACGACCGAATTTAGCGTAAATACGACTATTTGCTGCGTCTTTCCCAGCCTTTTTATCTTTAATGTTATTCCACTTACGACCCATTTTGTTCACTCTCTTTCATACTCTATTAGTAACGTTATTTAAAAACGAAAAAATATATTTAACTTATTTATTATACATAAACTTGAAATAATTTTAAATTACTCTGCATAAAAAAATGCAAAAACCTATAGCATTTTTTCTATGCTATAGGTCATGTTTATAATTGTGAAGCCTCAATATTAAATGTATCGCCGCCTTGAAGTGTACCGGCATTATAGCCTTTTTTGAACCAGCGCATCCGTTGTTCGCTAGTACCATGTGTAAAGCTTTCCGGAACGACATAGCCTTGCGCTTCCATCTGCAATGTATCATCGCCAATGGCATTCGCTGCCGTTAATGCCTCTTCAAAATCGCCTTCTTCCAAATAGCCCTTGTCCTGAACATGGTGTGCCCATACCCCCGAGTAATAATCCGCCTGAAGTTCCAGCCGTTTCACTGCTTCATTGTACTGAGCTTGAGATACTTTTCCGTTTAAGGCATGTACTTGTTCGGATGTACCCAATAATGTTTGGACATGGTGGCCAACTTCATGTGCGACTACATAAGCCATCGCAAAATCACCCGGTGCATCAAACCGGTTTTTTAACTCTTTATAGAAACTTAAGTCAATATAAAGCTTATAATCTGCCGGACAGTAAAACGGTCCAACCGCAGCATTTTGCATCCCGCACCCGGAGCTTACGCTGTCCGTAAATAATACGAGCGTCGGATTTTCATAAGTTAGCCCATTGTCGGCAAACAATTGTTGCCATATATCCTCTGTATCCGCAAGTACTACAGAAACGAATTCCGCCAGTTCCTCTTCTTCAGCGGTCGGTTCATAGTTTTCAGAAGTTGCACCGTTTTGCGTAATGCTCTTTGATACTTCCGAAACAACATCCCCTGCATCACCGCCATTAAGTAATGTGAAAATAATGGCAATAATTATTCCGACTCCGCCAAGACCTCCGCCGATTTTCCCGGCACTCATTCCCCGACGATCTTCCACATTACTGCTTTTTCGTCTTCCTTTCACATCCATAGCTATTCCCTCCATATAAATCTTTACATACTTTGCCATATAATTACCCTTAACAACGCTACTTATAACAGGCTATAGAAAATAACATTAGTTAACAAACCAAAGAATAATAAAAAAAGCGAAGCGGATCATGTCCACTTCACTTTTCCTTATAAATCCGCTTCGATTTTTTCCAGCAATGCCTCGCAGCCTTCTAAACATAAATCGTACGTTTCTTGGAAATCCCCTGTATACCAAGGATCCGGCACATCTTTTTGATGTGACGTCAAATCAAGGAAACGGAACACTTTTGCATCTGCTTCTGCACGAAGCATTTCAATCGTATTTTTCACATTGCTTTCATCCATACAGACAATATAGTCAAAGCTGTCTAAATCGGAAGTGCGTAACTGTCTTGCAAGCATGCCTGTTGTCATAATTCCGTATTCCTGTAATTTCGCCATCGTCCCTTTATGCGGGGTTTCTCCAATATGGTAATTGCTCGTGCCGGCTGAGTCGACTGTGATTTTATCCGTCAAATCACGTTTAGCGATTAAATCACGCATTACAGCTTCCGCCATAGGAGAACGGCAAATATTGCCCAAACATACGAATAGTACTTGCTTCATCTCTTTTTCCACTCCTAATTAAAGAAGCCGCACGAAAGATTCCGCGCAGCTCCTGTTATTTTACTTCCGGGTGCATTTCTTTCAAATGCTCTGTTAATCGGTTCAGCTCATCTTCCAAAAATTGAACGGATTGTTCACGGCCTTCTTTTCCTGCACCAACCGTAAATGGCTTTCCGTAAATTAAATAGCCTTTTTGACGTTTGAAAACACCTTTCGCATCTTTCGGACCGATATAAGCAGCCGGTAAAATTTCCGTCTTCGCCAGTTGAGCAATCGTCACTGCGCCGGCTTTTAGTTCCGAGTTTTCCGAGCTTCTCGTTCCACTCGGGAAGATTCCGACTACTTTTCCTTCTTTAATAAGCTGACGAGGGATTTTAATAACACTTGGTCCCGGATTGTCACGATCCACCGGGAATGCATTTAATCTCGTAATTAGCCAGCCTAATCCTTTCACATCAAACAGTTGCTTCTTAGCCATAAAGTGTACTTCTTTTGGCAGCATCGAAATCCCCAGGTTCAAAATATCGATATAGCCATTATGTGTACAGGCAACGACAAAGCCGCCTTCTTTCGGTATATTCTCTTTCCCGTATACCTTTGCCTTTGACCCGTTAACCCCTAAAATTCCATATACAACTCTTGCAATAAATTTATACACGTTTCATTCCTACCTTATCGTTAATCTCACTTCATTTTAATTGAAAGTAATACTTTCATTCAATGACTACTGTTTTGCCGTAGTTCCCGCAATTTGCTCGATTAATGGAGGCAGCCAATCTTCAAGCTGACTGAACGAAAATCCTAATTGCTCTGCCTTGTCATTTTTCATATACCATGTTGCAGGAATCGCGTATGGTGAACGGATTTCCTCTGTCCCAAGCAACGCTATTTTGGCACGTTCGCCTGACTTTTCTTCAATAAGTGAAATTAGGTCTTTTAAAGAGATGACTCCATTTGCTGTCGCGTTAATTGGGCCTTCCACATTATCATTACCTGCCCACTCTAAAAATCGGGCCGCCTCTGTTGCCTGAATAAAGGACATTTCCGCATCCATGTTTACAAATCCGATCGGTTCCTTATTAATAATGCGCTCAATATGGAAATGCAAACGGCGTGTGTAATCATCTTCTCCCATGACGATTGGGAAACGAACTGCAACTACTGGGAATTCGGCAAACTTATAAAATACCGCCTCTGCCAGACGCTTTCCTTCACCATACGTAAATTCATGTGTGTCTCCCATGATGATGCCATATGAAGTCGGATCGAAATCTCCTTCAGAATGCGGCTTGCCATCTGCCTCATATACCGCTAATGTAGATGTGAAAACGAGCTTACCGATTTTCCCATTGAACAGATCGCACAGCTGTTTTGCTTCGTTTGGCGAATAGCAAATATTATCATAAACAATATCAAATGTACGATTTTCCAATGCTTTCTCAAAAGCCGCTGTATCTTTACGATCCACTTTAATATGCTCCACTGCATCGCCAAATGGATTTTCCGACATTCCGCGCGTAACAATTGTTACTTCATGCTTTTGCTCCAATAAAAGTTCCACTAATTTACGGCCGAAAAATCGTGTCCCGCCTAATACCAAGATTTTCTTCATCTACGATCACTCCATTCCAATTAATAAATCTAAATCAATTGTAATTTCCTGTAATTGAATACTTTCTTTATCGTCAATATGCCAGCCCATCGGTGTCATTTCAAGCAAATTTTGTACTAAATGGTCTTCAAGCGGTACTGTATACGTGATTCTTTTTACTTCTGTATGTGCAAAACTTGCTTTAAAACGCTCTACAGTTTGGGCATTTGTATAACTTTCCTTTTCTGAATCTGCAAACGCCTGTTTACGCAGTTCTTTTAAGTAATTTTCCTGTGGGACGACTTTAATTACTTTGCCGCCTCGCTTTAATAGACGTTTAAACTCATCGTAATTTGCAGGGGATAAAATATTTAAAATCGCATCAAAAGAGTGCTCGTTGAACGGACTATTCGCTAAATCACCGACACACCAAAGCTCTTCGGGATTATACTTTGCCGCTGCGATTATCCCTTCTTTTGAAATATCGATTCCTACACCGACAGGGCGATCAAGCTGTTGGCAAATACGATGTAAATGAGACCCCTCGCCACAACCTGTATCTAAGATTACCGGTTGTTCTAAATTGATTTCCCGGGCAATCGCTGCTTGTAACCGATCATAGATCCCTGCTTGAATGACAGTATGGCGAGAATCGAATAATTCTTTTCCATACATTGATTGGACAGGACGGTTTAACATATAAACATAGCCTTGTTTTGCCACATCAAATGTATGATTCGATAGACAGCTCATTTTTCCTTCATTACTTATCTCTATTTCCTTTTTACAAATAGGACATGCAAAAAGTCGGCTATTGAATTGAAACTGCTGAATACTTAACGCTCGTTTTGATAATAGACCCATGATGGATCCTCCTTCATATGTGTTCGCTAGTATCGTACCATAAACTCATTCAAATAAAAAAAGGAAATAGTGGTCACTACTCCCTTCAAATACTTTCAATCTATAATAGTTGGCTCGTTGTCACAAATTCATAGCCTTCTTCTTTTAAATACAATATGACATCCTCTAATGCGTCTGCGGATTGCTGATGTATATCATGCATTAAAATAATGCCATTATCCTTTGCTTGTGCTTTTAGATTCGCCAAGGTCTTTTTAGGTGTTTTATGCTGCCAATCAAGTGTATCAATATTCCACAACACTGGTGTTAAATCAATAGACTCCCGTACGTTTTCATCCAATGCTCCAAACGGTGGACGATACATCGTAGGCGTCTTTCCTGTTGCATCACAAATTGCCTCATTTGCCCGGTCGATTTCCGCCCGTATTTGTTGTGCGTTTAGCTTCGTTAAGTTTTTATGGCTCCACGTATGATTGGCAATTTCATGACCGAAAGCATCCGCTTTTTTCACGACATCGGGATACTTTGCAGCATTTTGACCGAGCACAAAAAATGTTGCTTTCACATTATACTTTTGCAGTGTCGTTAAAATTTGATCGGTCACATTTTTATGGGGGCCGTCATCGAACGTGAGCGCAATTCTTTTATGACTGGCCTGCTGTTCTGCTTGTTTTTGCTGCCGGTCATCTTCTTGTACAACATCGGCCTCCTTATTATCCAATATATTTTCAACCTTTATGTATGTTGTACAATTTCTGCCCGGTGACCCGCCGTCATTCATATAATACGGCATTATTTTATTTAAGCTGCCGGACGACTTGTTTATATAATCATTGGAAGCTGACGGCTCATTATAAGTAGCATTTACCGCAACCTTTTTATTACTTGCATAAGTTGGCGGTGTATCGATCCATAGACGAAATCCGACAACTACTAATATTCCACATAATATGCTGAGCACTGTTATTTTTTTGCCCATTCTACTACCCTCCTTTTCTCTTATATGTATTAGACGTAAGAAGAGAGCAAAAAGTTGATAAAAATTTGGATTTTTTTATAAATTTTTCCCATAAAAAAAGCAAAGTAGAAAAAAACTACTCTGCTCTATTTCTTATTAATTTGTGGTTGTGACAGCTTTTGAACGTAATGTTGTATTTTTACGATGCATAAAGGTCTCTAATGTTGCGTACAAATTTTCAATATCTGTATCTGATAAACGTTTCCCTTCAATTGTTGTTGCCCATTTTTTTAATTCCGCGATTTTCAGCACTTCAACATTGGAAGATTGAATTTCAACCTGCTGGAATGAACAATCATTCGTAAAAACTACAACTGTTTCAAAAAGTGTACCATCAACTTCCGGGAACTGGTCTTTTAATGTATGGATTAAACGTTTTGTTTCATGGATTGGATTATTAAATACTTGTTTTTGATTTTTATGTAATAACTCAATCCATTCGATGCTCTGTTCCCGTCCGTTAATCCATCCTGTTTTCTCTTTAACATTCATTACATAAATCCCTGATTCATGAAGTAAAAGAGCATCAATTGTTTGAACTTCATTGTGAACAGGAAGCTGTAGATTCACCATTATTCTTTTTGTACCTTGTACATGCTCCATTTCCTTTATAAGCTGATAGGAAGTTCGGACACTTTTGTTCATAAGGACGTCAAAATACGAATAGCCAGTCAATTGATAAAATGATGTATTGTCATGACTATATAATTTAAATATAAAGTAACCTATAATCGCAATTAGAACGAACAGTATAAATAAGGTCATTGCGCTCACTCCTTGCCTGCATCATCGCATTTCATTTTATATAGCATTAATGCTCTTACTAAATTCCTAAAGGCTGTTGATTGATAGCTTTTTTACTGTTTATTATCGGTAAAAGTTGTGCCAGCTTTTGTATTTCATAAGTTGGATGAATTGTTGCTGGTACTGCATTCAACGGGTTAAGCCAGCATGTATCTATTCCGGCATTTGCACCACCGATAATATCTGCACTGTAGGAATCACCAATAATCATCGCCTTGTTTGGATCGAAATTTGGAATTCGTTCAAACACAAAATCAAAAAATGGCTTCATTGGTTTTTGATAGCCTGTATTTTCCGAAACGAAAACTTGCTTAAAATAAGGTGCCAAACCTGTTACTTGGAGGCGCTTCATCTGTGTCTCCGCCAATCCATTCGATGTAATGTACAGTTCATAGTCAGGTGCCAATGTTTGAATCAGCTCCAATGCACCTTCAACAAACACTTTACTTTCTGCTAAATAGCTACGGTATTCAGCATCCAATACCCTGCCATCTATTTCAACGCCAAAATGCGCGAATGTCTTTCCGAATCGGGTTTCCATTAAAAATTCACGAGTAATCAGCCCTTCTTCAAGCGCGCGCCATAAACCGGTATTAATTTCTCGGTAAACAGCTTCGATTTGAGGCGTTAATGGTAGCTGATATGCTTCAAATAATTTCGGCAAAGCTAAACTTTCTGCAGCTTTAAAATCCAGTAATGTATCATCTAAGTCAAACAATAAAAATTGATAATCCTTCATTTGTGTACTCCGTTTCCATTATACTAATATATTACCTTATCATAATCGAGTCATAATTTTAACTATTTACACTACTCCTAATTTTCGATAGCATGAGTGTATTGCTCTATGTGAAGAAAGAAGGGTTCTTTTATGGGATTTGAGTTAGACCCACAACTAGTTATTATTTTAATTTGTTTTGGTTTTTTAGCAGCATTTATCGATTCCGTTGTGGGAGGCGGTGGCCTTATTTCACTGCCTGCATTAATGTTTGCAGGGCTAAGTCCCTCTGCAGCTGTTGCTACAAACAAACTCGCCGGGACAATGGGATCCTTAACGAGTACTATTACCTTTTATCGGTCTGGAAAGCTGGATATTAAATCCGTCATGAAGTATTTTCCGTGGGTTTTTATTAGTTCGATGATCGGGGCTTGGATTGTTCATTTACTTGATCCAAACTTATTGAAACCTTTAATGCTGATTATGCTGGCCGCTGTTGCTGTCTATACAATTTTCAAAAAAGATTGGGGCAGTATTTCAGCGGTAAAATCACTTTCAAAGACAAAGTATATTTTATTTTTCTTAGTGATTTCACTGATTGGTTTTTATGATGGATTTTTAGGTCCTGGTACCGGGTCATTCCTTATATTTGCATTTCTAATGGTGGGCTATGATTTCTTAAAGGCAGCCGGTAATGCAAAACTCCTTAACTTTGGGAGTAATATCGGGGCTCTTTTAATGTTTATCTATTTAGGGCAGATCAATTATACATATGGTTTGATAATGGGGGCCGCACAAATTGTCGGCGCGATTGTCGGTTCACGGTTTGCAATTAAGCGTGGAAGTGGCTATGTGCGTGTCCTTTTTATCATCGTCACGATTACATTACTTGCAAAAAATAGCTATGATTTTTTCCTGAAATAAATGTACTGGATGTCCAACTTAAACTTGGGCATCTTTTTTTTATTAAATAAGCCCCGAAACATTTTCGGGGCTTAGTTCTTATTGCATTTCTTTTGTAGGTCCCATTACTGGCGGTACTGTTAAACCTGCTTGGCGAAGTAGTACTGTCATTTGGCCAACATGATGTGTTTGGTGTGTGATTACTGTGCGAAGTAATTCACCGCGCTTCATCATACCTCCAAAAGCAGGTACTTCTTCTAAAAGCTGTTCCTCTGTTAATGATGCCGCTTCTTTTTTATACGCTTCGCGCACCATTTCATACTTCTCTATAATTTCAGCCATTGTCTCTGGCTGTGGCATATCAGGACCTGGACCCGGAATTTGCAATCCTGCAAAATGGCCGAATGCGCCTGCTACACTTACTAAATGCCATGATAACCATCCTAATGAATTGTGTTCATCTACGATGGCGATATGCATTTTGTCATCTGGAATTGCTTGCATTACTTTCAATGCTCCCTTTGATGAAATCGCCCAATCTTTTACAAAATCTTCAGCTACACGATACATAAATAAATCCCCTTTACTACGATTTGTCTTTATCATACCTAATAAGAAGGCATTGCGCTATCATTCAACAGTTAAGATTTTTGATTAAGATAAATAATCTTGCACAATGCTCCATATTTCAACTTTTTCATCAAAGGTTTTAATATTTTTTCCTGGAATCGGACTTGTTGATGGCATTTTTTTGTATGCCCGCCCGCCCAAAACTTCAAGTCCAATATGTCTTTTAAAAACATCGAAGCTTTTCCCGCCATTAAAGAGGACAAGCTGTATTTGCGGATATTTTTTAAACAGCTCCGAAAAGTTATTCGGTACTTCATTTTTTATTGTTGCATCCAGGCTCCCTTCGCGTTCACAGCTTTCGATTGAATCCCAGAGCCCTATACAATGTTTACGAAGAAGTGCAATTCTTTCGTTATAGTCTTCCGGAATATCGGTTGCTAGAAGCCTTCCCATAATCGGCCAAAAGTGATTCCGTCTGTTGCCGTAGTACTGTTGCTTTTCTAATGATTGCTTTCCTGGCATCGATCCGAGGATGAGCACTTTAGTTTTTTCATCCACAATCGGAGGTAATATATTTCGGATTGGCCCCATCACAACTTCCACCTTTTCTTTCCAGTCATTTTTATTATTGATAATCTAGAGATTAATAATAAAAGAACCACATAAATGTATGCGGTTCTTCCACTATAGTATTAGTTATTTTTTATATACGATTTCCCCTCCAACGACAGTCAACAATGCATTTGTCTGGAGAATTTCTTCCGAGCTGCATTTCATTAAATCCGTATCAAGTATTGTAAAATCCGCATCATACCCTTTTCGGATATAGCCGCGTTCGTTTTCTTTACAAATTGCCTCGGCACTTCCAACCGTATACATTTTCACTGCCTCAAAGCGGGAAACCTTTTGCTCACGGTTATAACCTTCATGTGTATCTTTTGGCTTCTTTCGCTCGACTGCCGCATAAATTGTTTCAAATGGGCTCATCGCTTCAATCGGCGCATCGGTACCTGCCGCACATATGAATCCTTCATCTATAAACGTTTTCCAAGCGTAATGATGACCAGCACGGTTTTCACCAAGCTTCTCAGTTACCCATGGATAGTCTGATGTAACAAAGGCCGGCTGCAAATCCAATATAACCTGCAGTTTCTTCATTCGGGCAAGCTGTTCTTCTGATACGACACAGCAATGGATCAGGCGGTCGCGCTTCCCTTCAGCTACGGGATATTTTTCTAAATATCGGAGCACCTGTTCCATTGCACCATCACCGATTATATGAATGGCTACCGCTTCATTATATTTTCGCGCTAATTGAATGAGTGCTTCCATTTGAGCATCAGTATGAATGAGCATCCCTTTATTATGTTCATCATTTGCATAGGGAGCCAATAGTGCTGCAGTAGAGCCGCCTAATGAACCATCTGCGAAAATTTTCATCGCACCCGGCTCGATATAAGGTTCATTAAACGGCGCATTATTCGTAATCATTTCTTCGAATACCGCGTGATGGCGCAGTAAGTTTACGCGGAAATGCTTCCGTTCACCAACAACGCGATGATAGGCAGTTAATGGATTCATATAATGACCATAATAACTCATTTCTTCTGTATGTCCGCCCGTTAAACCATAAGATTGCATATGTTCGATCGCCAGTTGCAAGGACTGCGCCAAGCTTTCAATATAGCTTTCTCCTTCTTGTTTGAATAGTGAAGATACTAGACCCGTTGCCTGTTCATACAACAATCCGTTTAGCTCATCGTTTTCATGACGGCCAAGCTTTCCGCCTGCCGGATCTTCAGTATTTATTGTAATACCCGCCAAATGGAGTGCGGCTGAATTAACTAAAGCAACATGGTGGCACACACGGTTAAGGAACAGTGGGTTATTAGTGACAGCATCCAACTCTTCTTTCGTTGGAATACGGCCATCTTTAAATTGATTTTCATTCCAGCCGTCTCCAATGAGCCACTGCCCATCCTGAAGTTGGTCCGCTGCATTTTTAACCAGTTGTACAAGCTCTTCACCGCTTGTCGCTACTGTCAAATCAAGGCGCATCAACTTTTCACCGTGTCCAATCATGTGGAGATGGCTATCTACAAAGCCCGGGTACATAACTGCCCCCTGTAAATCGATAATGTCATCTGCATATACTTGTAAATCCTCGAATGTTCCTGTCTCCACGATTTTTCCACCTTGTACAAGCACTGCCTGCACGGTCGCACCTTCTTGTTCCATCGAATATATCGTGCCATTAGTCCATAGTTGCTTCATCTTCAGCTATCCCCCGTCTACATATCAAAATCTTGTCGTTTATATGGTAGTCCTATATTCATATGATCTAAGATTGGTTCATCCGATCCTTTATAAAGAAACGTTATATCCTGCAATTCAGGTAAATTCTCGAAATAAGAACGCGCTAATGTCTCAACAAACATATTGGCACCTGCAGAACCTTGAATCGTATAAATATCATCACCTAAATTAAGCACTAAACTTTTATCTTCGTTTTCTATCGTATAATCAAGCAGCTCTACCTCATGTTCATTCACTTTTGAGAAAATAAACGGTACTAGCTCTTCTTTACTGCTATCATAATTTTCATCAAATGGAACGGTATTTTCAGCATTCTCATCTGATTTATATAAAGTAATCTTTTCCTCTTTCACTTCAGGGCTACCCTGTGTTACATTGTCTGAATTATTTCCCGGGACATTATTTACATCATCACTCGTCTCTTTTGTCCCGCATGCTGCGAGCACAAGCGCAAATAGCATGACTAATAACAATTTCCTCATCGTTGTCTCACTCCTTTTGATGTATTACTTTCAAGATACAGAATAAACAAACAATTTTCAAACTTCCGGCGGCTTTTTCCAACTACCATTTCTGGTAGAAATATAGATAAGCCTATTTAATTATAATAAAACCAATAAATTACAACACTGAAAATAAAATGTTTTCAAAAAATATTGACAATGATAATTGCCTCCACTAATATTAAGGAACACTAAATAAATTAAAACAAGGAAAGGAGTTAAGGAATATGAACACATCAATTGTGAATTTACACATTTCAACAGCGACAATTTCATATTGCCCTAACCTGAACTTTTGTTTTAATTTTGCACGTACATGTAAATAAAAGGCACAGGTGTGGATTCCCCTGTGCCCTTTTTCGTTTTGACACCTTTTCGAAAAATCGGAATAGGTGTCTTTTTTGTTTACATTGTGCCGACGTTTAAATACCGTCGAAGAATTGTACGATGCATTCAGTGTAACAACATTTCAGGAGGGCTTTAAATGACTATCTTTTTGCAACGAAAACTATTAAAAATGGATCGATATGATGACGGGTAGCAACACGATCAACATTGAAGAAAGAAGGTATACGTAATGTTTAATGTATTTGTGAAATTAA
This sequence comes from Solibacillus isronensis, assembly GCF_900168685.1. Taxonomy (NCBI): domain Bacteria; kingdom Bacillati; phylum Bacillota; class Bacilli; order Caryophanales; family Caryophanaceae; genus Solibacillus; species Solibacillus isronensis. The sequence continues at coordinate 89,235 of NZ_FVZN01000006.1, forward strand.
AATGGTTTTTAAAAATGTATCGTAAGCAGTATACAATTGCGATTGTACTCCTTATGCTGGCGAGCTTTATCGAAGTTTTGCCTCCATGGATTTTAGGGGAAGCCATAGATGACATGACAAATGGAGATATGAATCAGATGCAGCTGCTGAAGTATGTAGGCTTCGTTATTGGTGCTGCCATCGTGAGCTATGCTTTAAACTTCATATGGCAATATCAGTTATTTGGCGGTTCCATTACGCTTGACCGTATTTTGCGAAAAAAACTGATGCATCAATTTTTAAAAATGACCCCGACGTTTTACGAAAAAAACCGTACTGGTGATTTAATGGCCAAAGCTACAAACGATTTAAATGCAGTTACATTAACTGCCGGCTTCGGTATTATGACCCTCATTGATTCGACGGTCTATATGGCCCTGATCATTTTAGCAATGGGCTTTTTCATCTCTTGGAAGCTGACATTTTTTGCGATGCTCCCAATTCCAATCATGGCTATACTCATTCAATATTTAGGGAAAATTGTTCATGAACGCTATATGAAGGCACAGGATGCATTCGGTGAAATGAATGACAATGTGCTGGAGTCTGTTGCGGGAACTCGTGTCATCCGCGCATATGTTCAAGAAAAGAAAGATGAAGAACGCTTTTCGGAAATGAGCGAAAACATTTTTGCCAAAAACATGCGTGTCGCTTATATTAACGGACTCTTCATGCCAATTACAAAAATCGGAACTGGTATTTGTTATGTAATCGCATTAGGTTACGGAGCTGTTCTTGTTTCAAATAATGAGCTAACGGTTGGTCAGCTCGTTTCATTTAACGTGTATTTAGGTTTGGCAATTTGGCCTATGTTTGCAATTGGCGAGCTTATTAATGTCATGCAGCAAGGAAGTGCTTCGCTTGACCGTGTACAGGATACTTTGGAATATGAAGCGGATGTACAAAATCCTCCTTCACCAATGACACATCATGTACCGAATTCTATCGGGTTTTCTGAGTTTACATTCCAGTACCCTCTATCTCAGGTGAAAAACTTGCAGCAAATCTCACTGAACCTAAAAAAAGGGCAAACACTTGGTATTGTCGGGAAAACAGGTTCAGGTAAGACAACATTTATTCGTCAGCTTTTGCGTGAATATCCGTTAGGCAATGGGCAAATAGCCATTAATGATACGGACTTGGCACAAATGACAAAAGAACAAATTTTGGACTGGATCGGCTATGTGCCACAGGACCATGTACTATTCTCCCGTACAATCCGTGAAAACATTTTATTCGGGAAAGAAAATGCTACGAACGGTGAAATCGAAGAAGCAATTCGACTGGCAGACTTTGAAAAAGATTTAGCAAATTTACCGCTTGGCATTGAAACACTTGTCGGTGAAAAAGGCGTATCTTTATCAGGTGGCCAAAAACAGCGTGTATCAATTGCACGTGCGTTGATTAAAGATCCGGAAATTCTAATTTTGGACGATTCTTTATCTGCTGTCGATGCAAAAACAGAATCAAAAATTATCGAAAATATACAAACAGAGCGCGCTGGAAAAACGACAATCATTTCAACTCACCGCCTGTCAGGTATTCAGCATGCGGATGAAATTATCGTGCTGGATGATGGTTATATCGTTGAACGAGGTACTCATGAAGAGCTCCTACGCTTAGGCGGATGGTACAAAGAGCAGTTTGACCGCCAGCAGCTTGAGGAGGTGGAGCAATGAGTACATCAAAACGACTGTACCTGTATGCTTTAAAATTTAAAAAACCGATTTTAATCGGGTTAGCTTTATTAACAATTGCGGTCGCAACTGATATTGCAGGACCGTTCATCGCAAAATATATTATCGACCACTACATGGAACCGGGTAATCTTCAAGTAGAACCGATCGCGATACTGCTGTCGATCTTCTTCTTATTATCTGTGCTGACTGCTGTGTTCCGTTATTTAATGTTCATCTTTTTACAACGTGGTGCAAACTTTGTAATTCAGCAGTTACGGAAAGACGTATTTGGACATATTCAAAAGCTGCCAATTGAATACTTCGATAACTTACCAGCCGGAAAAGTTGTTGCACGTGTCACAAATGATACCGAGGCAATACGCAATCTATACGTAACTGTACTTTCGCAATTTGCGAACAGCTTTATTACCATTGCAGGGGTATATATAGCTTTATTTATTTTAAATTGGAAAATGGCACTCTTCGCTCTATTACTCATTCCAATTGTTTATGTTTGGATGATTTTATACCGAAAGTTCGCTTCACAGTACAACCATATTATTCGAACAAAAATTGCGGATATTAATGCAATGATCAATGAATCGATTAATGGGATGACGATTATTCAGGCATTCCGCCGGGAAGAACAGATGAAGCAAGAGTTCGACGAAATGAATGACGAACATTATAAATACAACCGTAAACTTTTAGTGCTGGACTCCGCGACATCTCATAACCTTGTCAATATTTTACGACTTGGAATGTTTGCAGTATTTGTTTTTTACTTCGGTACTCAATCGATGACATTGCCTGAAGCGGTAACAGCAGGTACGCTATATGCGTTTGTTGATTATATTACGCGCCTGTTCAATCCGATCACGAACTTAGTCAATCAGTTCTCCCAGCTTGAACGTTCACTGGTAGCAGGTTCACGGGTATTTGAACTGCTTGATCAGCAAGGGGAAACTGTAAGTACAGAACGAATTGAACGTTATAAAGGAAATGTTGTGTTTGATCATGTCTCATTCGCCTATAAAAATGATGAATATGTATTGAAAAATATTCACTTTGAAGCAAAAGAAGGCGAAACAATTGCACTTGTCGGTCATACAGGATCGGGGAAAAGTTCGATTATGAATTTACTGTTCCGCTTCTATGATCCGCAAAAAGGCCGTATTGTCATTGACGGGAAAGATATTACGAAGCTTCCGCGCCAAGCGATTCGTGAGCATATGGGAATCGTATTGCAGGATCCGTATTTGTTCACCGGGACAATCGCTTCGAACATTAGCCTCAATGATAAGCGGATTTCAAGAGAAACCGTTGAAAAAGCGCTCGAAGCAGTCGGAGGCGAACGTGTCTTATCAAAATTCGAAAAAGGAATTGATGAGCCTGTAATCGAAAAAGGAAGTACGCTTTCTTCTGGTCAGCGCCAGTTAATTTCGTTTGCGCGTGCGCTTGCATTTGATCCGGCTATTCTTATTCTGGATGAGGCGACATCGAATATCGACTCAGAAACAGAGGAAATTATCCAACATGCAATGGACGTACTGAAAAAAGGCCGTACAACGTTTATTATCGCCCACCGACTTTCCACTATTAAAAATGCAGATAAAATTTTAGTATTGGATCGTGGTGAAATTGTTGAACAAGGCAGCCATGATGAACTTGTGGCACTTGGCGGTAAGTATGAACTGATGTATCGCCTGCAATCCGGTTCATTAACTTCTTAATAAAAAAGAAGCGTATAGTCCCCTTTCATTAGGGAGCTATACGCTTTTTGTTATTTTTCTAGCTTTTTATTCGGCCAGTATGACCATTTACCAAACACCGTAATGAGGGCCGGTACGAGTAATGGACGTACGACAAACGTATCAAGCAGTACCCCTACCGCTGTTACGATACCGAATTGTACTAATAGCTGTATTGGTAATGTCGCTAATACTAGGAATGTACCAGCTAAAATCAGACCAGCAGATGTAATTACTGCACCCGTTGAAGCAATACCATTTGAAATGGCTTGTTTATGCGCAATACCACGCTTGCGGTTTTTCCATATATCAGAAATCATGAAAATATTATAGTCATTACCTAATGCGATAATAAATACGAAACTGTACAGTGGAATCGAACTAGCCATCGCTTCATGTCCTAAACCGTAATGGATGATCAACCAACCTGCACCTAAAGCAGAGAAGAAAGATATTACTACTGTTACCATTAATTGAATCGATGTGATTAAAGCACGTAAGTACGCTAATAATACGACGAAAATAATAATGATCATGACAGGTTGAATGATACTTTCATCGCCTGACTGAACGACTTTTGTATCAAGTTGCGAACTCGTTTCGCCCCCGATCCAGAATTTGCCGTCTTCCAGATTGTTATCCGCAAGAATCTTTTTAACATCGTCCTTCATTTGCTCAACATCATCCATCGCTTCATTTGAGTATGGATTTTTATCCAAATCAATTTCATAAAGTTGGATGTTGTTGTTTGTTTCACCTTTACGCATTTCTTTTATTACACCGACATATGGGAGTCTTAACAGTTGTTCTGTAATGTCCATATCAGTTCCTTCACTGTCTACCAACAACTGCACCGGCGCCAATTCACCTGGTGTAAAGTTTTCTTCAATGATTGTAAATCCTTCACGTGATGGCATATCTTCAGGGAATGAAGAAATTAAATCGTAGTTATACTTAATATTTGTAGAAGTAATTGCCAAACCAATTAATATCGCACCTGCAACAATTATGACAAGCCATGGTTTCGAAGTAACAAATTCACCCACCTTACGCATATAGCGGTGATTAGGTTTACGTTGTTTATATGGTTTGTTTTTCTTTTCGGCATTTGCTTTTTCAGCTTCCTCCGTACGAGGAACAAATGGCCAAAACGCTGCGCGCCCTAAAATCCCAAGAATAGCCGGAAGCAATGTAACTACTGCAAAACCTGTAATTAATACACCAAAGCTAAACGGAACAGCAAAACGCTGGAATGCGCCGTAATCCGCCAATGCCAATGTCGCTAAACCGATTACTACTGTTAAGCCACTCATTACGATTGCGCCTGTTGATTCACGTACAGCCGATGCCAACGCTGTAAATTTATTATCTTCAGTCAGCAATATATCTCGGTAACGTGTAATTAAGAACAAACAATAGTCCGTACCTGCACCAAACAGTAAAACAATCATAATCGCTACCGCTTGCGCATCTTTATCGATCCATCCGTTTTCAGCCATTAAGCCCAATAATGGACTTACAACTAAATACGCTACCCCTACAACAATTAATGGGATAATCGCTAAAATTGGTGAACGGTAAATTACTAATAAGATGACTAAAATGATAATGACAGTGGCAACCATTAGTTGTACGTCAGCTGCTTTAAAAAGATCTGTCGCATCAATTGAGATACCAACCGGTCCAGAGAATCGAGCATGAAGTCCCTCATCCTCTAAATTTGTATCATACGGATTTTCACCAAATTGACTTTCCGTACGTTCTTTAATAATCGCTAGATTTTCTTTTAGAACATCTGAATTTTTATCTGTTGAAAAGAAAACTGGTGTGACAAGTGCTGCACCGTTCTCAGAAAGTGACCCCATCAATGCTTGAACGGGAAGGTTATGGAATGGCGGGATTGTTTCCTGTCCATCTAACGGGTCATCCGCCAGTTGTTTGTATAACCCTTTAATATTTGTCAAATCTTCTTCTGTAAGACCAGATTCGTTATACCAAGTAATTAATAAAGGGATCCCACTATCAGATGAGAATTCTTCCTCCATAATGTTTCCTGCTTGAATTGATGTATAAGTATCAGGGATTTCATCGCCCACAAAGTTTTCAACACTATTAATTTGCGGGAAGATAAGTGCAAATAAAACGGCAAACATAATCCATAAAGCCAAAACAACCCAACGTGTTTTCTTACCGCCCATTACACTTCCCCATTTTTCCAATGGATGTTTAGACATCACATAGCCTCCTTCATCTTCTTTTTTATTCCCAAATATTACAAGGTATACATGCCCTTTTAATGATACCCTTAATTTATGTTATACAAACATTGTACAATATACGAAAAACATTTGACAAGTACTTTCTTTTTCGGTTGAATAGAGTTTAATAAGGATCTCTTTAGGAGGTGGTAAAATATGACTAAAAAAACTTACTCGATACAACAAGTATCTAACTTGACGAATCTTTCTAAACAACTGATCCGAAAATGGGAAGATCGCTACCAAATCATTCAACCGGATAGATTAGACAATGGCTACCGCGTATATACGGAAGATGAAGTTCAAACGTTATTGCAGCTGAAACAATATATAAATAGCGGTATGACGATTAAACAAGCGGTAGATCACTATATCAAAAATAAGGATGTACCAGAAGCTGACCCTGTATCGTTCTTCCACAAAGCACTAATTCAAGCTGGGACCGAAGCAAACGAACATGAAATTTTGCATTTGCTCGAACAGGCACACCATAAATTCGGTGTAGAGAAGCTGATCCAGGATATTGTCGTCCCCTTCCTTCATGAAGTAGGACAGCTTTGGTGTGAAAAAGCATGGGGCGAATACCAAGAAGCGATTAGCAGTCAAACAGTGCGTGACTTTTTAAGCCACCTTCGTCGACATTTTTATGTTCCGGACGATGCGCCACTCGCATTAGGGAGCTGTCTACCTGGAGAGAGACATGAAATCCCAATGCAAATTCTGCTTATCCAATGTATGTTGCGGGGTTACCGCACACTAATGCTGGGACCATCACCGGCTCCAACAGCGATACAGTCTGCTATCGCTTTAAAGAAGCCAGCCATTGTACTGCTAACCGGATCTACCGAGATTGCTTACAATGAATTTGCCCAGTCCATTCACACACTCGAAAAATTGGCACAAGTTCACGAGCATATTTCTTTTTATATAGGTGGTGCAGGAACAGAACTTTTTTATGAACAGTTCCAATTGAAAGCTTTAAAATTAGCAAGAACAATTGATGATATCCTTCCGCCCGCTAACCTTTAGCAATGGTCCACACCGAGCTCGCTGTATTACTATTTACAGCGAGCTTTTTGCTAAATTTTTCGTAAAGAAAAATTGACCACTTTGCCTGATTTGCAAAATGGTCAATTATTTTTGTGATTACTATTATTTGAAGTTATGCGTCTTTTGTTTCGTCCGGCTGGTTTTTACGCTCACTACCGGAAGTAGTTTTCGTGTTCGCACGATATTTCTCATCTTTTACTTGGTCATTCAATTCTTCCATCGGAATTGGATCCACGAATTTCATTTCCTCATCTCTATCGAAAATGCTTTCCTTTTCGGTATTCAATAAATCCGGATTGTCGAGCTTTTTATGCTTTATTTTATCGTCTTTCATTTATAAAAGCCTCCTTTTCGAATAGTCTCTTATCTATTACCCGAAATTAGAGATGGTTACACTTTTTACTATTATTAAGCAATAACCTTTTAACTTTTAAAATTTACGTTTTTCTCGGCCATCGCATGTTTTAATGTAGGCAATGAAGAAGGTCCAATCCCATGCAATTGTAAAATTTCTTTTTCCGTATATTCAGCAAGATGCTCCAACTCGGTAATGCCCGCGTTTATTAATGCATTACGCGCAGGGGAGGATAAACGAGATAAAAATCCTTCAGATGGTCTATTTGCCTGCTCACACTTAGGACAAGTTCCGCAATCTGTACTTTTATAATACCGGTGCCCCATTGGACAAATACGCAATGTCCGCTTCCTTTCCACCATACTATCCCCCCCTGTTTTATCTAAACACCATTATTCTACCCTTTAAAAAAATCCGTTGCACGATTTTACGTACAACGGATTCTCTATTATGCTTCTACAAATTCAGGCGAAACAATATTACGGATCATATAGTCAAATGCCCCTAAGGCAGCTGTTGCCCCAGAGCCCATTGAAATAACAATTTGTTTGTATACTGTGTCTGTGCAATCGCCTGCCGCAAAGATTCCCGGAATATTAGTTGCACCGTGCTTATCTATAATAATTTCGCCATGTGCATTCATCTCTACTGCCCCTTCAAGGAACTCCGTATTTGGCAATAAGCCAATTTGAACGAATACACCTTGTAATTCAATATGCTTTTCTTCACCTGTCACAACATCTTTATACGTTAAACCATTTACTTTATCAGTTCCTGTAATTTCAGTAGTTAAAGCGTTTGTAATAACTGTAACGTTTTTTAGACTGCGAACGCGCTCTTGCAACACTTTATCTGCCTTCAACTCACTGTTACGTTGTATTAGCGTAACATGATTTACAATACCCGCTAAGTCGATCGCCGCTTCTACACCCGAGTTACCGCCGCCGATTACTGCAACATCTTTCCCTTTGAAAATCGGGCCGTCACAATGAGGGCAATACGCAACACCTTTATTCTTAAATTCTTCCTCGCCAGGTACCTCAAGTTGACGATAACGAGCCCCTGTAGAAAGGATTACTGTTTTCCCTTTTAATACCGCGCCATTTTCTAACGTTACTTCGATTAAATCCTTTTTCTCGATCTTCGCTGCACGTTGTGATTTCATCACATCGATATCATAATCCAATACATGTGCTTCTAAGCTCGAAACAAATGCAGGGCCTTCTGTTGCCTTTGTTCCAATAATATTTTCAATTGATAACGTATCGTTAACCTGACCACCGAAACGTTCTGCTACGATACCTGTACGAATCCCTTTACGCGCCGAATAAATAGCAGCCGCTGAACCTGCAGGACCACCACCTACTACCAATACATCAAAAACTTCTTTATCTGCAAATTCCGAGCCGTCCGATACTTCACCTAACTTCGTTAAAATATCTTCCAGCTCCATACGACCGCCACCAAAGTTTTCGCCGTTTAAATATACTGTAGGCACTGCCATAATGTCTCGATCCTTAATTTCATCCTGGAATGCCCCACCTTCGATCATGACGTTCGAGATGTTTGGATTTAAAACCGCCATAATGTTCAATGCTTGCACAACATCCGGACAGTTGTGACAAGTTAAACTAACGTACGTTTCAAACTTCAATGGCTGCTTAATCGCTTGAATACGTTTTACAACTGCTGCATCAATTTTCGGTGCACGACCTGAAACTTGTAAAAGCGCTAAAACTAATGATGTAAATTCATGACCAAGCGGTAACCCAGCAAATGTAATACCGGATTCCCCTTCACCTACTTTATTAATACTGAAACTCGGTGTACGTTCTAATAATGCATGTTGGACGGTAATACGAGGCGACATCTTTTCCAACTCTTCAACTAAATTGAGCATTTCTTGCGAAGTTTTGTCGTCATTAACACTCACTTTAATTAATAAATCACCTTCGAGCATTGATAAATACTGTTGTAATTGCGCTTTAATCTGATTATCTAACACTGCACAAGCTGCTGTATGAACACCTCTTATCGTTCCCTCCCGAAAAATAAGCGGCCATTCTCCCTCAAATACAGCCAGCCTTTCACCTCTTTCATATTAAATTTAGAAGATAGAGAGCTTACCTTTCTTTTCTCTAATTAAAAACAGAGCGACAAAAACCAAGCCGTAACGGTTGTTTTTGTCGCTTACTTGTTTGTTATTAATTACTCAGATTAGATTTTACCTACTAAATCTAAGCTTGGTGTTAACGTTTCGCCGCCTTCTTCCCATTTAGCTGGGCAAACTTCACCTGGATTGTTACGTACATATTGAGCTGCTTTAATTTTGTTCACTAAAATTGAAGCGTCACGGCCGATACCGCCAGCATTGATTTCTAATGCTTGTACAACGCCGTCTGGATCGATGATGAATGTACCGCGCTCAGCTAAACCGTCTTCTTCGTTTAACACGTCAAATGCCTTAGAAATTGTATGAGATGGGTCACCAATCATGAAATATTCGATTTTACCGATTGCTTCAGAAGTATCATGCCATGCTTTGTGAGTGAAGTGTGTATCAGTCGATACTGAATAAACTTCTACTCCTAAAGATTTTAAAGTAGCATATTCGTTTTGTAAGTCTTCTAACTCAGTTGGGCAAACGAATGTGAAGTCTGCTGGGTAGAAGCATACTACTGACCATTGTCCTTTGAAGTTTTCTGAAGTTACGTCGATGAATTCGCCTTTTTGGAATGCTTTCGCAGCGAATGGTGCGATTTCTTTACCGATTAATGCCATTTTAAAATTCCTCCTATAAACATCAATGAAATAATTATTATAAAATAATTATTTTTACCATCTAAAATTATCTTATATTAGCAATATTTCGTCAACCTTCTAGGACCTAAATTAAGAGAATTCTTCTTTATAAATCGAACATTCGTTTTACCTAATAAGGAATAATGAATTTATATGTATTTAAAAAAGTACTTAAAGACAAATTAATGTCTTTAAAACACTATTTTTGTATATTCATTTAATTCGAACATAGTTATTAAATCTATAACTTTCTCCTCTTCCTTTACAACTAGCAGCAAAAATTCTTTCTAATAGACACCATTCTCGTTTAACGTTGCTTCATACTAATAAATGAGAAAAACGCATCCATCAACCCTCCGTATTTCTCCCAAATAAAAAAGTCTATGTAGAAAGCTTTCACTTTCTACATAGACCTTTCTTTAACTAGTTTGTAAACGACAGGACAGCATTTTTGTACTTTGCTAAGAATGCTGCAGCCTCGCTTTTAGTTGTGTATTCGAATATACGAATGTCATTAGGATTATTGAACACTGTTACTACCCACATATTTTACCGCTCCTTTTCCTTTTTTTATTTTGTATATGATAATATTGCGTTTTTATATTTTTCTAATTTTGAAGTCGCTTCAATTTTCGTCGTATATTCAAATATACGAATATCGTTTATATCGTTAAATACTGTTACTACCCACATGTTTCATTCTCCTTTTTTATAAAACTGTATTATAAATAGTCGATTCTCCCGTGACAGTTGCAGATTGTTATATAACACACTTCCTGTTTTCTATTTTACTCCTTTTTAATTAAAAAGAAACCTTCTAATCCCTCTTTTCACAATGTGTTCATAATTTATCTGATTTCTTTGAACACTTTGTGAATGTCCTGAATTTTATGTTTTAAACAAAAAGCAGAAGAATATAAGATAAGCTAGCATGTTCTGTTCTAGTACAGAACAATAGCGCTTACATATAAATTTACACTTATATTTAATTTTCATTTTCTTTATTTTTTACGCTGTTAATTTTGAAAAAAAAAGAATGTACAGAAAATCTGTACATTCCTTTTCCTATCATGCTTTGCGCTGAATGATACCCATTGCAGTATTGGTCCAGCGCTCTACCTCAGCTTGTCGTTGAGGATCATTGTTCGCTTTCTTCATAACCTTCACGGTCGCATCGTGTGACACATCGCTCACTTGATCCAATATTTTACCTGTATGTTTGACAGATTGAATAACAGACTGGACAGATTCTTTTTTATATTCGATATCTGCCATCAAATGATTGACTGTTGTTGTTAATTTCGTTGTTTCGGTTTGAATAGGGCTCAGCTGTTTTTTAATTCCTTCAGCATGTGCCAACAGCAGTGTAACAACCTTTTTTATTGGTCCGATTACTACAATAATACAGACGATTAACAGAACTACAGCAATTCCCAGTATAACAAGGGCTGCTATTAACCACGGATTCATAAAATATGCCTCCTTATTAAAATTCCTTCATTCCTTACATATACCCAACTTACTCCTAACAATACACTAAATATTTTGCCATGTAAGTTAAAAAGTAGCGGAAAGTTTTTATTTAAATGTACATGCCTATTATAAATAGCGTCTTGCACCAGAATAGTTCTTTTTGTAAACACCACTATTCATTGATTCGATTTTTACTTTCGATGCGTAGTGTGGTGCATGTAACATTTTACCGTCACCGATATAGAGGCCAACATGGTACACTTTCCCTTTGCCGCCATTATACGCGAAGAATACAAGGTCGCCCGGCTTTAAATTTTTCTTCGCAACAGCTTTACCGCCTGTTGCCTGATAGAATGAATCCCTCGGAATCATGATGCCGTGTGTACGGAATACGGCATATAAAATACCTGAGCAGTCATAGCCCCACGAAGAGGTTCCTGCCCAAAGATACGGCAAGCCCAAATAACGCTTCGCTTCGTTAATGATTGTAGTAGCTGTCGGTTTTGGAACTTCACTATAGGATTCATACGATTTTGCTGCACTTTTCTTTAGTAGTTTAACCCCATCACCTGGTGTCTCTACATAATAATATTTTGCAGTCTCCTCAATTACCGGCAAAATAGTTGCATAGCTAATTTGTAAAAATTTCGTTTTCGCATCTTTTTCTAACAGATTGGTTTTATCTGCGGTAATAATTGCAATACCGCAATCCTCGTAGTTTTTGTTCGTTGCCACAACATGAGATTTTGGAACCCATCCAGGATAACCTGCCTTTAAATATGGTACATATTGATCTTTTGCCGCGATACGTTGCCATTTCCCTTTTGTTTCAAGCAATGAAACCTCATCTCCATATAACGCTTGGGTATCTGTACGTCCAACAAGCCATTTCTTTTGAGATAAACTTAATGATGAAATCCATTTTTGCATTTCTACCGGGTTTTTTGTCGAAGGATAATCAACAGCACGCGCCTGGTTAGGTTTATTCCATAAATTTGTTACTGCGACATCAACTACATAACGCTTTTTCGCCGTTTCTTTTACACAGCTTTGGAACACTGGCTGTTCAGGTTCGGCAGGTCTTAATGATGGCTCAATAATTCTTGCAAGATACGAAACAAAATCCGCGCGAGTCATCATATCACTCGGATTGAATTTTTGATTTTTTGCCGGGTATACAATTTTATTTGCTACTAATGCTTGAATTGCAGGTACGGCACTATGATTTTTTGCAATATCCGTATATGAAATTGCCGCCTGCCCCGTTAATTGAAACGCAGGTACCAAAATTTTTACCGCTTGTGCTCGCGATAATTTTACATCCGGATTAAATTTCCCTTCAAACCCAGTCATCATGCCAAGCTCAGTTATTGCTGCAATAACAGGCATGCGCGGATCATCTGCAGGAATGTCTAAATATGTAGGAATTGTACTCATTTCTAAATCAATTTGCATTGTGCGTACGATAAACTCAGCCACTTCATAGCGTGTAATCGGATCATCTGCACGAAAACTTTCGTTTGGCGATTGTACCACTCCACCTAAATTATTTAACACTGTAAGCTCTTCAGTTAATTTAGAATCATTTTTTACATCCGAAAAAATTTGGGCATAGCCTGTATTTGTTACTGCCGCTAACAGCAAGCAAATTACCCCAATTTGAAGTAAAATTTTCCTCATTCTTTTCATGTTCCTACTCTTCATTTTTCCTTAACCCCCCATAATATAAAAGTTTACCTATCAATCTCTATACGCCCTTAACCTTTCTTTCTAAATATAATAGTATTTATTGTAATTTTTTTCTATGTTATTTCGTAACTATTTTTTGATTATTACAAATTTTTATTATTTCCTCTTAATTAATTGGTTCATATTTAGCTGAATTTTTTTCACGTGGAACATAATGTGACAACTTTCGATAAATTTGCACATTATTTTTTTGTAAGACAGAAGAAACCGTTACTTTATTTTTCCATCGCAAATTCATCATTTTAATATTTTTAAATGTTTTCATTGCATGTTACGTTACGTGAGCTTTTATACTACATATAAGGAGTGAGGAATATGTATTCAATCGGGGAATTTTCTAAAAAGACAGGCATTACGATTCGAACTTTGCGGTATTACGGAGAAAAGGGTTTATTAATACCTGCCCGTATTTCTGAAGGTGGGCAGCGCTATTATAATGACGCTAATATCATCACTGTCCAAAAGATCGTTACTTTCAAATACCTTGATTATTCTCTAGAGGAAATTAAAGAGCTGATCAAAAAAGATGATTCTTTGCTTCAATCTTTGGAACATCAAAAGTTGCAGTTACTAAAGAAGAAAAAACAGCTGGAACAAATGCTTGCAACGATTGATACAGCGATTCATATTCACCAGGAAAATACGGCTGTCGATCCAACTACATTACTGCTCATCATTCACAGTTTACTGACAGAGAAGGCTCAAAAGGATTATTTAAGACAGTATATTCCGGAGCCGCTCATTGAACGGATATACAGTTATTTAGATATGAATTTTATCGAAATTAATCGGCGTTACATTGAAAGTCTCTTTGAAATTAAACAGGCTTTCCTGCATCCGCCAGAAGATACGGAACTGAAACAACTGATCGAACAGCTATTTTATATTATCCCGCCAGAACTAACGAAAAGTTTAGCGCAGGAATTTGAAAAATATGAAAATGTTGATTTTGATAATTGGTTATTTACGATTCCGCTTTCTAGTGAGGAAGAAAATTGGCTGTTGGATCAAGCAACACGATTGAACATATTAGAGGGGGTTATTACATGAACGTTCAGCTGAAGCAATTATGGGAACTCATTAAAAAAAGCAAATTCCCCAAAAAACTCGTCATCATCGTTTTTGTTTTAAGTATTATCGAAACACTCGCTTCACTTGCTGTACCGTTATTTACGATGAATATGATTAACGATTTTTCGACTACTGGTTTTGCTTGGACAGCGGTCACTGCCGTTGCTCTAATTTTAGTCATACAAGCGGTTCTGAGTGGGTTGACTTATTTTCTAATGCGTATGCTCGGAGAACGGATTGTCGCGAATTTACGAAATACACTTTGGCAACATATTTTACATTTAAAAACTCCTTACTTTGATGCCCACGAATCCGGGGAAACGATGAGCCGTATTACACAAGATACAAGCGTCGTAAAAGAACTGGTAACCGACCATCTAGTAAGCTTTGTATCGGGCATTTTTTCTATAATCGGGGCGATTGCAATTTTACTTTGGATCGACTGGAAAATGACGCTTCTTATGCTAATAGCCGTACCGCTTGCGATTTTTGTTACATTGCCACTGGGGCAGAAAATGCATAAAATCGCTAAAGCCAATCAGGACGAACTCGCTTCGTTCAGTGGGCATCTTGGACGGGTATTATCAAATATCCGACTTGTAAAATCTTCGCAAACCGAACCATTGGAAAGAAAACGGGGTGAAAACCGGATTGAGCAGCTTTACCGATTTGGTTTAAAGGAAGCAAAGATTCTCGCTATTTTATCTCCGATTATGACGCTCATTATGATGATTGTACTGATTCTTTTATTCGGGTATGGGGGCACACAAGTATCATTGGGAGCCATTTCTTCCGGGGAGCTTGTTGCGATTATGATTTACCTTGTGCAAATCATCATTCCCTTTACACAAATGGCAACTTTTTTCACAGCCTTACAAAAAGCACTTGGTGCAACAGAACGTATACAATCGATCATTGCACAGGCAACCGAAAAGATATCCGGCCTTTCCATTCCTGCGTCAGCACAAAATATCATTTTTCAAAATGTAAAGTTTCAATATGCCGAGCAGCCTATTTTAAAAGGGATGAACTTTACGATTCCTTCTGGTAAAACAACCGCATTTGTAAGCAGTAGTGGCGGCGGGAAAACGACGATGTTTTCTTTAATCGAACGCTTTTATGAAGTGACAGAGGGCGAAATTTTATATGGACAGACAAATATTGAGCAGTATGATTTATATGAATGGCGAAAATTGTTTGGGTATGTGACGCAGGACGCGCCCCTTATGAATGGGTCGATCCGTGAAAATGTTTTGTATGGTCAAAACAAAGCAACAGACGAACAAGTAATTGAAGCATTGAAGGCTGCATATGCCTATGATTTTGTAATGGCACTTGATCAAGGAATCGAAACAGAAGTTGGTGAAGGCGGCATTAAACTGTCAGGAGGACAAAAGCAGCGGATTGCGATTGCCCGTGCAATTCTACGCAATCCGCAAATATTGCTGCTTGATGAAGCAACATCGAATTTGGACAATGAATCCGAACGTGAAGTTCAGCTCGCTTTACAGACGTTAATGCAAAACCGGACGACCATCATTATTGCACATCGCCTTTCTACAATTACAAACGCCGATCAGATTTTACTGTTTGAAGATGGTCAGCTGTCAGGTGCAGGTACACACGCAGAACTTATTAATTCCCATTCATACTACAAACAGCTTTGGTCAAAAATGCAAATGATTTAGAGTGAAAAGTGCTCCGAAGAAAACTTCTCAGCACTTTTTTTGCTATAGAAAAACACGCCGAAAGTGTTTTACTTTTGACGTGTTATATTTGAATTTTAAGCTTTCAATTGAGCGAACTGTATATTTTTACAACGCTTTTTCAGTATATCCATTACTTCGTTTAAAAGACTAATTTCATCTTTTTCGACCATCCAAGCGTTTTCATCATGCTGAGATACATATGTGCTGCTTACATATGGAGCATTTTCCGCTGTAATAAGACGCACATAACCGAATGTCATACCGGCTTCCTTGTAATCCACTCTTAATATATCATCGTATGAAATAGTTTTTACCCGAGGTTTGGATTTATTTATAAATAGAAACTTTTCACCTGCATAGTCAATTGTTATTTCTGTTTTATCAAGTATCACCTTATAGCCACCAAATAATCTAAAGCTATATGTTTTCATCGTTAACGACTCCATTTCAACTATCATTAGTTTTATTATACGGATTGTGCCGATGAATTTCTAACTTTTACAAAGATTACTGAGCTAAAAGATCCTCAACTGTAATTTTCCCATTGCTTGTTTTTAACTGTATGGTGTTTTCTCTAGTGCCGTGCGAATAATGTGATGTTTTTTCATTATAAATAGATACCGATCCCCATGCAGTCCAACTATCAATTTCAATATTTTGAAGTTTTCCTTCTGTACTCAATATTATTTGACCATTATCAGATTCAAATTTTAATGGTGATTGAACCGTTTTTAACTGTGCAACAATACGACCATTTCGTGACTGTGCATTGATTTTACCTAATACATTCTTAATCTCGACACGGCCGTTATCTGATTCTAACTGAAGTTCTTGACCCAATACATCCTCTGCGATAATCCGGCCATTATTGGAACTTGCTTTAACATGTTCAATGTTGGTTTCTGTAAGCACCACTCGTCCGTTAGCCGAATGAGCATCAAGAACTTTCCCTTGGATATGGTCTGTTAAAATACGGCCGTTATCTGATTTCAGATAAAATTGCTGTGCGATTGTTTCAGACACCTTAATCCGTCCATTGTCATTATGAATCACAAGCTTTTCATACTGCTTTTTAGGCAGATAAACAACAGTATCTATTGTATTGACCGTTCCTATTATTGTTATAAACCAAAAACGTCGGACCTGTTCCTGACGCTTTATAGAGATGAATAGAGTGTCGTCTTTTATTTGCATTGTTGCTTCTGTCATCTGATCCTTATCCTTTGTTTCAATAAGAGCCTCGTCCGCGTCAGTAGGAACAATTACAACATTCACACCGTTAGCTTCAATTTCTACATTTTGATACGGAATTGGCTTATCATTTTTCACAACCGCAACATTTTCCATGAAGTCCTCTTCATCATATGAAGCAAGAAGCTCTTCTGCCAGTTCTTCAACACACCCGAATGATTTTATAATTTCTTCTGTCGTTTTTCCTTCTGCTCGTCCATTTTCAAAGTATTCTTCAAAGTCTCTGCGGATGTCATCTCTTTCCTGCTGTTGTAATTTTGCTAAATGGTCATCAAGTAAATCTAAAAATTGTTGCTCGTTCATTTTTATTCGCTCCCTTGAATTAAAGTATTTACACCTGAAATAAAACTTTCCCATTCATTAAGTAAGCTCTGTAGTTGTTCAATCCCTAGTTCGGTAATTTGATAATATTTACGCGGTGGGCCTTCTGTGGATTCCATTAAATATGTTGTAAAAAGACCGTCTTTTGTTAATCTGCGTAACAGCGGATATACCGCTCCTTCTGATATTTCGATTTGTGTAGAAATTGCTTGTACGAGTTCATATCCATACATATCTTTCTTTTCCAATAAGGCGAGGACACATAAATTCAATACGCCTTTTTTAAATTGAGGATTCATTATTCCACCTCACTACTATTTAATATACAATAGTGTAACAAACACTACTATTCATTGCAAGGTAGTATACAAAAAATAATTGTGCTAAGTTATCTCCTTAGCACAACCTTTCTTTGTTAAAACCTTCTATAAGGTCTGTCGTTTGAAAAATGGATCGCTGTCCACATTAAAGTCGCAATTAACACTAACTCAAAAGCATTTGTTATCGCATCACTGCCAATATCAATCGGAAATGCACTACCGATTGTCATAACAATTGTACCAACAAGCATCCACCACCATTTTCTTTTCCAGGCTAGCATGATTGCGGCAATTAATAAGGCGACAAGGACAATTAAAATCATTGGTGGCGGTCCGGATGCTGCTTCTGTTGTACTGTAGCTAAGTACACCATAAGATTCCTCCGGAGCTAGTTCCAGTCCACTCAGCTCCGCAAAATATTCGACAATCATGGCAACAACCCATAAAGCACCAAATGTAAAAGGAACCCAACTCTTATAGGCAAAATGAAGGTTGGCCTCTTTCATTACAAACAACGAATAAAGTATTAAAGTCGGTGTAAATATAGCATGGAGCCAAAAACGTCCATAGCTTAGGGTTTCAAGAAGGTCTCCCTCTCCGATAAGATGGCCTAACGCTAATATTGCATTATCATAAATCAGGGCGGCAATAACTAAAAACAAAATGGCGGATGCAGTTTTCTTATGTTTTGCCATTCCCCAGACGAAGATGGCAACATAGGCAATCGTGAAAAATCCGAAAATATAAGAATCCATCATACCCCTCCTCTTAGTTTCTACTCTTCCCCTTTACCCCGAAAATAAGTTATTAAAAATTTCAAGATTAGAAACAGAAAGGAGCGGGAAATATTCTTTTGATAATAAAAGGGGGACTATTTATGGAATTGCACAATGGTTTATTGTTTTGGCCAACGACACTTTTAAAAGAACCACACACGAACCCACCAATTAAACCTCATTACGATGCAATAATCGTAGGTGCCGGAATGAGTGGTATACTGACGGCGAAAGCACTAATTGATGAAGGCTTAACGGTAGCCGTTTTAGAACGAAATGAACTCGGCTCCGGCAGTACTTCCGCTAATACAGGACTACTTCAATATTCAAATGATATTCAATTACATGAACTAAGTGATTTAATCGGAGAAGAGGATGCTGTGCGTTTTTATAAACTTTGCTATGAAGCAGTTGACCGTCTCGAAAAAATTGCGCAACCTTTAAAAGATCAGGCTAATTTTATTCGACGTCCAAGCGTCTGTTTTGCGAGTGAAAAAAAAGATGTGTCAAAGCTTGAAAAGGAATGTGGAATATTAGTAAAGCACGGATTCCCTGCTGAATTTTGGAATGAACTTGTCGTAGAAGAACGCTTGCCTTTTAAAGCGCCTGCTGCTTTGTACACACATAATGATGCGGAAATGAACCCTTATAAATTTGTTGTTTCTTTAACCGAGCAGCTTATCGCTAAAGGACTGGACTTATTTGAAAATACGTATGCCAATATTATTGAAGATGAGGGAAATGAGATTATTTTGCACACAATGAACGGAATCTTTAAAACATCCCGTATTGTTTACACGACCGGCTACGATCGGCTTCCTTATGGAAAAATGAAGGGTGCTGACATTAACCGCTCCTATGCGATCGTGACAGAGCAAAAACCCGGCTTTGAGGGCTGGTATGATAATGCACTCATTTGGGAAACTGCTCGCCCGTATTTATATATGCGAAAAACAATGGATCATCGCATTATAATTGGCGGATTAGACGAAAAGAAAGCCGATCCTGCCAAACATGAAACAAAAGTGGACGCAATGGCAAATGTGCTGCTTGATAAACTTCATGAATTATTGCCTGACGAGACCTTTCATGCATCCTACAAATACTGTGCTTCCTTCGGCGAATCATTAGACCATCTTCCTTTTATCGGACAGCATCCAGAACAGCCGAACCACTATTACCTGCTCGGATTTGGAGGTAACGGCACGGTTTATAGTATGCTTGGCTCTCAAATTATTGCCGATTTAGTCATGAACCGCCCGAATGACGATGCACGTCTCGTGACATTGGACCGAAAATACGGAATTAAATAACAAATAAACTCTTTTGCTAGAATTGAGAATTGTATTTTTAAATTCTGACTCTTTGTTATAAGCTATAAAGTAGAAGGGGGGCTTTTTGATGGTTTTTAAATCAAAGGTGGATATTTGGATGGCTATTATATTTATTTTTGTGCCAATCTCAATGATATACGGGGTCATTACCGAGCCAAGTGCTGTTTTGCTGCTCGTTACGGCATTCATTATTGTGTTATTATGCATACTGTTTTTTGGTACAAAATACGTCATCGAAGAGGAAGAACTCATCGTTTACGGCGGTATTTGTAAAAAGCGAATTCCTATTAAACAAATACGCAGCTTACGTCCATCGAAAAATCCTCTATCGGCTCCGGCTATGTCAATCAATCGTATTGAAATAACCTTTGATCCGCATATTCAGGTCATTCTTGTATCCCCAAAGGAAAGGGAGCTGTTTGTAAAAAAGCTTCTTGAGATTAATCCAGGTATTACACTAAAATCATAAAAAAAGTCCACGCAAATTGAATGATCAATCTGCGTGGATTTTTTATACGAGTATCCCCTTTTCACTTAAACGTTGCGAAAAATCATCAATCGTTAATGGACGGCTATAATAGTAACCTTGTACAAATTCACAATCAAATTCCCGTAAAAGGTGCAAGTCTTCATGTTCCTCGACGCCTTCCGCAACTACTTTTAAATTAAGTGCACGTGCCAAAGAGATCATCGCTGAAACCATGGCAATGTCTGCAGTGTTTTTATACATTTCGTGAATGAACGAACGGTCTATTTTCAATAAATCTACCGGGAATTTCTTCAAATAGCTTAATGAGGAATAGCCTGTCCCAAAGTCATCAATAGCTAGCGTAATATCCATTTCACTTAAATGCTTGATTGTATTGAGCAAATCTGAATTTTGATCTAAAAAACTCATTTCTGTTATTTCGATTTCCAATGCACTTGGTGAAATTTCATGCTCCTGTAAAATTTGATTTAAACGCTCGATAAAATTATCCGCTTTCAAATGGCTTGGGGAAATATTGACAGCCACACGAAGATTCAAATTATATTGCTTATTCCATTCTGTTACTTGTCGACCGGCTTTAGCAATAACCCACTCACTAATGTCACTGATCAGTCCAAAATCTTCTGCAAATGGAATGAACTGATCCGGTGGTACAAAACCAAGTTCATCGTCAAACCAGCGAATAAGTGCCTCCATACCTTCAATTTTATTTGATTGTAGATTCACTTTCGGTTGGTAATACAGTTCAAATGCCTGATTTTTAATAGCATCATGTAACTTTGTTTCCAATGTAAGTAGTTGGTTATGTGAAAAGCGCTGTTGTTTCTTATAAATAACAAAACCTTTATTATTGCTTTTTTTCGCTTCATACATCGCAATATCTGCATATTTTAATATGTCTTGTGCGGAGTGACCATGCTCCGGGTAATTTACCGCTCCGATACTAATCGATGCATAAAATGCATAGTTATTTAAATTAAATTGGTGTTTAAATAGCGCTTGTATATCTTCTGCAGCACTTTCAAGTAGCGTTGCATCCCTTAATATACAGATAAATTCATCTCCACTTAATCGGTAAAAAGTCATAAGCGGACTATTCAACGTTTTTGTTCGTTCCGCAATTTCTACTAAAAACAGATCTCCCACCCGATGCCCTAAGCCATCATTAATATTTTTAAACCGGTTCACATCAAATAACATAAGTGAAAATGGCTGTTGCTCAACTTCGATCAGCCTTTTTAAATCATTAAGCAACATCCGGCGATTTGGCAGTCCAGTCAAATCATCATGATGTGCAATATGTATCATTTCCCCAATTTTCTTTTGTGCGGTAATATCTGTACGAATCGAAATATATTGATAGGGTTTTCCTTTTTCATTTAAAAAAGGCACAATCGTCGTCTGTACCCAATATGTTGAACCATCCTTTGCGCGGTTGCATACTTCTCCATGCCAAGTCTTACCAGAACCTATCGTACGCCACATTTCCTTAAAAAAAGGTTTGGGGTGATAGCCTGAATTTAAAAGTCGGTGATCTTTACCAATGAGTTCACAACGTTCATATTTGGAAATTTTACAAAATCGGTCATTTACCATCGTGATAATGCCTCGTTGATCTGTAACAGCCAAAATGGACGACTCGTCTAATGCAACTTTAATATTTTGTAATTCCTCTACCGTCAGTTGCATTGAACTTAGTACATTTGTATCTTCTGTTTTCACCATCTATCCACCAACTTCTACTTAGTGATTCTTTTCTAATGTATTTTCTAAAAATTCGCATTCTTTAATCCATAATTATAGTTCTTAGTTAATGATTTTGGTAGTTCTTTTAGATAATTTCGACTATTTTTTATAATTTTTTACTTTTTCTCTCTCTTTTTATGTAATTTACGATTTTTTCCTGAAATTTATTAGAAACTTTTTATTAAGATTTTTTGCTAATTGTTCGACATTCCCTACTTTTACTGGAATATTCTGATAAAATGATAGTAATTTCTATTGAAAGGGTTGATTAAAATGAAAACATTTACGAAAGTGATTGAAGAGTAATCTTTACACTCTTTTCAATCAAATATGAACTTAAAATTATTTGAAAAGAGGAAAACGATGTATACAGATCAAGAACTAATTATCCGACCAATTATTGAACAAGATATGGAACGTTTATGGGAATTAATTTATAAAGATGAACAGCCCGAATGGAAAAAATGGGATGCGCCGTATTATCCTCATAGAGCGATTCCTTATGAACAATTTATCCAGGCAAAGCAGGATTGGATCGGCGATAAAAGTATGTGGGTTATTGAAGTATCCGGGGTTGTTCGCGGGATTATCTCATACTACTGGGAACACGAACCTTCAAAGTGGATTGAAATAGGTATAGTTCTGCATGAAGGGCAATCGTGGGGTAAAGGGATCGGAACACGGGCATTAAAATTATGGATTGCACATTTATTTCAGACAATGCCATTAGTGCGTGTTGGTTTCACAACATGGTCAGGCAATGAACGCATGATTCGTGTTGGCGAAAAACTAGGGATGCAGCTAGAAGCAAGAATCCGTAAAGTTCGCTATTACGAAGGGCATTATTATGACTCGATTCGCATGGGGTTACTTAGAGAAGAATGGGAAGCATTGAATAACGAATAACTTTTCAGGGGTGGAGAAGATGAGCGTAAAAGAGAAACTGCAAGCAAACTATGAGGATATGGTCGAAATCCGAAGACATCTGCATATGTATCCCGAGCTTTCATTTAAAGAAGTTAATACACCGAAACTTGTTGCCGAAAAGCTCCGATCTTATGGGATTGATGTGAAAGAAAATGTTGGCGGTAATGGGGTTGTAGGCCATTTAGAGGGTGCCTTTGATGGACCGACAATTGCGTTCCGCGCAGATTTTGACGCACTACCGATTCAAGATGAAAAAGAAGTACCTTACAAATCAAAAGTCGATGGAGTGAGCCATGCTTGTGGTCATGATATCCATACAGCCGCACTGCTCGGTTTAGCAAAATCACTTGCTGAAAACCGTGACGAACTTCATGGCAAAGTCGTATTCATCCATCAATTTGCTGAAGAAGTCGTACCAGGTGGCGCAAAGGCAATGGTAGAGGCAGGTTGCCTGGACGGTGTGGACTATGTGTACGGTTCTCATGTTTCTTCCTGGAGCGAATTGGGCACTGTCCTGTTTTGTGAAGGCTACGCAATGGCAGCTGCCGACTTTTTTGAATTCACTATTCAAGGTAAAGGCGGACATGGCGCTTCTCCTCACGAAACAATAGACCCGATTGTTGCAGCGGCACAGTTTGTATTTGGTGTCCAGCCAATCGTCAGCAGAAATACTGACCCGATTGAATCTGCTGTTATTACAATCGGAAAAATTGAAAGTGGCACAGTCGGCAATGTTATTCCTGATAAAGCCCATTTAACAGGGACTGTTCGTACATTCAATCCTGCGATTCGCGATATGGTCGAAGAGAAGCTAAACAACTTATGCAAAGCGATTGAAATACAGTACGGTGCCAAGCTTGAATTCAATTATACCCGAGGCTATGACGCTGTATATAATCATCCGACTGAAACAGCTATGCTGCGCGAAGCTGTCTCAATAAATTTGCCAGACTTGCAAGTACTGAATGCCCCACCTCGCATGGGAGCAGAAGATTTCACCTATTATTTACAGGAAAAGCCCGGCACGTTTTTCTTCACAGGTGGCGGCAATCCGGAAATCAGTGCAGTCTACCCGCATCACCATCCAAGGTTCGATGTGGATGAACAGTCCATGCTGAATATTGCCGATGTTTTTGTGGAAGCATTGAAGCTTCATGGTGTTGTAAAATAATTTTGACTTGAACTGCCAGGTTCTTTAAGGAGTTTATAGAAAATGAAAAAAGAAAAAAATGAGCTTTTTGAATGGATTAAAGTTATCGCCATAACCGCCTTGTTTGTTGTCGCTATTCGCACGTTTATTTTCACTCCGATTGACGTGAAAGGTGCTTCCATGATGCCGACATATGAAGACGGAGACCGAATTATCGTCAATAAAATCGGGAAATCACTTCATGATTTTGATCGATTCGATGTCATTGTGTTCGATGGGTTAGAAAACGAATATTTTATTAAACGAATTATCGGACTTCCAGGTGATCATATCGAATATAAAGACGATGTACTATATATAAACGGTCAGGAAATCGACGAGCCCTATCTGGATGAATACAAATCTGCTCTTAACGATCCTGGTGACTTGACTCCTGATTTCACGCTGGAAGATTTAGTTGGTGTATCAGAAATTCCGAATGACTATTATTTTGTTATGGGTGATAATCGCCGTAAAAGTAGTGACAGCCGAGATCCACGCATCGGTCTCGTCTCAAAAGAACATATACTTGGCTCTACATCTATCCGTTTTTATCCGCTCGACTCATTAGGTTTAGTAAAATAATCCGCTAAACAGATATGCCGTGATTGCTTTCATTAGCAGTCGCGGCTTTTTATTTTATAAATAAGTATAAAATAAATTACAAAATGACATATATAAATTGCATTATGAATTATATAATGTATAATAAGTTTAACAACAACAATTTGGAGGGGATAAAATGGGGTTTTGGAACAAAAAGATAGTGGATGAGCGTGTGTACAATACGCAAAATAAAATTTACCGGGAAATCTATATACTTACGATGATCATTGTTATCGCTTCAATTGCGGTTAAATTTTACCTTTCTGGAATAAGTATGGAGTCTGTTGCAACAGAGATGGTCATCTTAATATGTGGGAGTTTATATTACGGCTTTCGTTCAGCCCAACTCGGGGTATTTTCGGATGAAGTTGAACTTCATGATGCCAACAGCAAGTTTTCATACAGTACAAAACAGCTGATCCTCGGTATTGGATTGGGTTTGGTCATCGCAATTTTCATGGGAATTAACAGCGCGTACCAATATGCGGACAGTTCATCTCAGGCAATTGAATATTTCTTTGTAGTGTTTATCGTTTCGCTAATAATTTACGTTCCATTATATTTATTGCTTTTATTTGCTGCCTATAAAAGCGCATTGAATAAAAGCCAAAAAGTGAACAGCAAAATGCTTGAAGAAGATGATGATGCGGGGCGAAACCGATGAAAAATATTCGCTTGAAAATGGCCCGAATTGAACATGATCTATCACAGGACGAACTTGCCAAGAAAGTTGGGGTTACACGCCAAACAATTGGACTCATCGAGCTTGGCAAGTATAATCCAACATTAAGTGTCTGTATCGCAATTTGCAGAACATTAAACAAGACATTGGATGAACTGTTTTGGGATGAACAGTCCGAATAACGGCAACGACAAAAGAGGAGTGCAAAAGTTATTTCACTTTTACACTCCTTTTGCTATAGCTCAAGCTTGTACAGCTGATCATCTTTTTCTCCTGGTGTACCGCGTCCGTCCGTATTATTCGTAATCCAGTACAATGTATGATCTTCAATCCAGACATCACGGATTCTTCCCATATTATTGACGACTTCTTTTACCTCTTTTGTCTGCAAATCAAATTCAAGCACTGCTGTTCCCCGTAGTGCCGCAACATATAGCCTGTTTTCGTAGAATGCCATACCTGAAGGGGCCCATGTATTTTCACTGCCCGATGTAAATAAAGGAGATTTGAATCCTTCTTGGTTTTGTTCTCCTTCTATTAAAGGCCAGCCATAATTTTGCCCTGCTTCAATTTTATTGATTTCATCATTTGCGCTTTGCCCATGCTCACTTGCATACATTGTGCCGTCCGGTGACCATGTAATACCTTGAGGGTTTCGGTGTCCGTAACTGTACACATATGAATTTGGAAAAGGATTGTCATCCGGAATACTCCCGTCGAAATTCATGCGCAATATTTTCCCGCTGAGTGCAGACATGTCCTGTGCAGTTTGCGGATTTGATGCATCACCTGCTGTCGCATAAAGCTTTTGGTCCGGACCAATCTTTAAACGTCCACCGTGATGATAAGTACCACTAGGGATTTCATCAAGCAGTACGCGTTTCTCCAACCAGTTATTATTTTCAAGCAAAAGCAATACAATCCGGTTAAACTGATCACTCCCATTTTCATACGTATAATAAGCGTATGCCTCATTTGACTGTTTAAAATCCGGTGCCAATACAAAGCCAAGCAGCCCTGCCTCAGATGCAGTAGAAAGTGTCTTTTCAAGCTTTACTTCCTGTCTGATCATTTCTCCTTGCTCCACTTTTACAATATGCCCTGTTCGCTCCGATATATAAAAAGTGTCCCCAAGTTTATTAATTGCCCACGGTGCGTCTAAATTAGCAGCGATTGTTTCATATTGCTCCATCGTTTGCAAACTGTTATTTCCAATGGACACAGGTTGTTTTTCATTTGTAGAACATCCTGTTAAACATAGCAGGGAAATACCCAACCCAAAGAATAACTGCTTCATAGAAAAACCTCCCTTTGCGGTCCATACCGTTTCAAAATTCCATTTAAAAATCTATAAAAAACGGGTGTTTCGTTGCATCCAAACAAAATTCTATTCTTTGCCGAAAGTTTCCGACTGTCACCATTTCCAGGGCCTCTTCAATTGAGAAATACCCAACTTCCAGACTTTCCGGTGAAGTTGTCGGTGTCCCCCCGATTGGTTTCGCTAAGAAAAGCGTATTGCATATAGATTTCTCTACGTTTTGAAAAATACCGCAGAATTTGAGTATTTCCACGTCTATTCCCGATTCTTCTTTTGTTTCCCTAATCGCTGCAGCCGTCAAAGATTCTCCTTCTTCCACTTGACCGCCCGGCATTTCCCATCCTCGTTTAGGTCCTTTAATAAGCAGAATCTCATTTTTACTGTTCAGTACAATCGTTGCAGCGGACACAATATGTTTCGGGGTTGTATTTATTTTCTTCTGAATTTGTTCCAATCTCATCAGTCCTTTGTAAATAAATAAGTTATTCCTTAAAATATTCTTCAGCTAAAATAGCTAAGTAATCCATATCTTCATAAATATCATCTTTTAAAAATTCCTGTCTGTGGCGTCCTTCCCATACCATGCCGGACTTCTCCATTACTTTTCTTGAAGCAATATTTCTAACCATACAGCGGCTGTAAATTCTATTTAATTGATGCTCCTGAAATCCGTAATCAATTATTTTTTTACATGCTTCTGTTGCATAGCCATTACCCCACTCCGAGACATCGATAAAATAGCCCACCTCCGCATTGCGATGGTTTTTTGAAACCGTAACGAGCCCGCAATTCCCGATATAGCGGCCACTTTCTTTTAAAAACACAGCAAACTCATAGGCTGTCCCTTGCTCAAAGCTTTTTTGTAAATAGAAAATCCACTGATCTACAACTTCGCGTGGATAAGGATGCGGAATCATGACCATTGTGTCCGCAATCTCCCTATGCTTTACTACTTCAAAAATAGCATCTGCAAATTCAACCTCATATGGCTTTAATATGAGTCTTTCCGTTTCTAAAATCATTTCCTCATCCCCTTAAATATTTAATGAAATATTCCATGTAAATATCATTTTCCTTAAAACCGATTTTTTTGTATAACGGTTTGCCCATCGGTGAAGAAATCAAAAATATGTGATGTACATTTCTTTCTGTTGCATCTGCCAGTAACCGCTCAACCAACTGTTTCGCAAGCCCTCGACCCCTGCTTTCGGGTGCTGTGTACATATTTAAAATATACCCGCGAATGCCTGTAGGATTGGAATAACTAGGGGGAAAGGAAATAAACTGAATGCCCCCTGTAGCAATCGCACTTTTCTCTTCCTCAATAATCCATTGAACAAATTGGTCAGAGTTCAATTGCTTCTCAAAAAAATTCCTTAATTGTTCATCGATATTGGAAGATACGGTTTGCCCTTCCTCCACTAATAATCGCTTACGAAAATCTATTAATAATTCCATATCATCTGTAGTAGCCAATCTGTATTCCATTCATATCCACCTTCCTAATTTTATTGGGTCTCTACTATTCCCTATCCATAATGACGATCTTTTTCGTCTTAAACTTTTCTGAAACAGCGTAAAGAAGTGTAATTATAAGTGCTGTAATACTTGGATAACCTATCATCACAACAATATTTTTATGTTCGACTAAACTGAAGTCCCCCCACTCAAGCCATAAACGCCAGCCCATTCCAAGAGCACTGAATAGTAGCGAAATGAAAAAAACCATTTCCGTTTTGCGAACAAAAATCCCGACAAAGACATTCGCAACAACAATATAAATAAGGAAAACTATAAATGTAGAAACTAAATCAAACCCCTTTAAATTTGGAATAACCATAGTAAAAGATATTCCCGTAAAAAACAGGATCGTCATGAGATTAAAAATTAAGAAATGTTTTCTATACTTTTCTATTTTTTTATAATCCTCCGTACCGAACATTCCATTCACCTCTTTTACTTATTGTAACAATTAATGGAATATATAGAAGCAGAAAAAGCCGATTGAATGTGAATTAAAAAACAACCACTCCAATCATCTTTTGGAGTGGTTGTACAAGTTCTATTATTTTATTTCACTAATATCCAATAGCTTTTCTGCTGTGCCGTTCACACTTCCATAAGCATCGTTCAATTCATGCATACTTGTAGCAAACTGTTCTGTAAATGCTGCAATTTGGCTTGTTGTTCCATTAACTTCTTCAATAGAAGTGCGAATTTTATTAAGCTGTGCAGCAATTTTTTCTGCGCTTTCTTTGCTGTTCTGCGCCATTTTTTGAATTTCCTTCGCTACAACTGCAAATCCTCTTCCATGCTCGCCAGAACGTGCAGCTTCAATCGATGCATTTAATCCTAAAATTTGTGATTTCGATGCAATTCCTTTTACGAGGTCTACCATTTGGTTAATTTCCCCAATATCGGCCGTCATCATCTCTGTTGATGTAACAAGTCCATCTAAGCGGTTTGATACATCCATGCTCGCCGCAGTTAACTCTTCATTCGTTGCAGTCATTTCCTCTACCGCACTCGATAACTCTGTCGCTAATTGACGCATAGAATCCATTTTTTCATTTGAAATAATGGCACTTACTACTCCAATTATATCTTTCCCGTCAAAAATTGGCTGTGCTGATGAAATATAAGCAAACCCAAATCTTTCCGGACCTTTTTCTTCTCTTAAAAAGCGCTTTGTTGTCAATGCCCGCTCTGTAACGGTGCCACGAAAATCTGCCATTTTCAGCCCTACATTAATTTTTAAATCTATAAACTTGCCCGGTAAGTATCCGACAACCTCTTCATTGCTTGCTACAATGATACAAGCATCTTCCGGAAAAGTTGCCTGATATAACTCCATCGTATCTACCACTGCTTGTAATTTTGTATGCATGCCCATCTCCCCTTTAAATGTATTATATAATAGTTAATAATATCTTAATATCGTAATATCCCAAAATGTACTTGAATAATCTCTGCTATATGCTCCTACAAAAAAATCCCCTTCTAATATAAAAGAAGGGGAAATTATTATTATTCTTCCATCGCTGCAGCTGCAGTCAGCATATTATCATAGTCTTCTTCATCATAGACAAGATTATAGATTTTCCATAGGCCGTCTTCTGTTTTCTTTAAGTAAGCTGTACCAGATAAGTCTAATGTCATTTCAAGATTAAAATTGATTTCCGGATCAGTCATCTTAATATGAACTTTCAAATCATCAATTTTTACTGCGGCAAAACGTTTATTCAGTGTAATCAACTTACTTGAATACTCGCCGATTTTTTCAGATGAACTCGAACCAGTTGAAAAATCTGCATCTTCTAATAGCAATTGGCTATCAAGTGAATAAGCTAAATAGTAGCCTGTTGTTGTTTCACGATAGAGCGCATCCATATCTTCTTGGTTTTCCGTGTCTGAAGAAAACTCAAACTCTTTATCAATATAGCGATTCACTGTTGCAATGATTGAAGCTTCTTCTTCTGCTTCACCACTCTCTAAATGCAACGCACGGTCAATCATCAATACTGCGTGAGAACGCTTTGCATAATCATTCGGTTTAAATGTTTCTCCGTAGCCATTTACAATACCGGCACCTGCTGTTTTCACAATCGCCTCATAAGAATAGCTATTTGGATTTACATCGTTAAACATTTTTCCTGTTTTTGAAAAATCAACTGTTCCATTAAATGCACGATAAATCATCGCTGCCATTTGAGCACGTGTAATTTTATCGTTCGGTTTAAATGTACCGTCTTCTTTCCCAGTGATAATGCCTTTACTGCTCGCAATTTGAACAAAATCATAATACCAGGCAGAAGTGTTTACATCAGAGAACTCTTTTTTAATATCACCGTTTTTTAGATTCATTGCGTTCACTAAAATCTTTGTAAACTGTGCACGCGTAATACTATTTTCAGGCTTTAAAAGAATTGAAGTATATTCGTACACTTCTCCATCTTCTTCATAAACTGTTGGTTCTTCATATCCGTCGATAATATTTGCATATAAGAAACGTTCCAACTGCTCATATGCACCATGTTCATAACTTACATCATCCATGTAATACTGATCGATCGTTTTTTCTGCTGCCGACGCTGGCGTTACAGTAATAAAACAAACTGTAAAAATTAATAAAAATGCTAATTGAAGTACCTTCAATTTAGTTAACCCCACTTCTCCAAAATCTATAATACCTTAACATATTACTTAAACAAAATTTATATGAATACAAGTATATTTTGGTAATGTTTTTGAGAAATAAATTAATAGCCTAAATAGTAGTAAAAGATAAATGCAACAGCAAAGTTAGGAACTGCCATCACCAGGGAACACCATGCAATCTTATTTCTTTGAACCCAGTTTTCTTTCGTTTCCATTGCCAAGTTTGCCCGCATCCGATCACCATTTACGAACGCACCGGAAAAAATGCATGCCACAATTAAAAAGATAAAACCAATCCCGCTCGTAATATTAGAAATCATATGAACATCCCAAAAAATAATAGCAAGTAAAATACCTATTATTGATAATCCCATGCCAATTAGAAAATATTTCATATTTATTCCTCCCTTCTCCTATCTACCTTATTAATTTGGAAAAGGTTTCAAAATAGACAGGTACAGTGAAATCTACTTTGTTAGGCATCCTCTGGAACTAAGTAATAATGTACGATACTCAGAAACCCCTTCGCGGAATTTTTCATTGCCTGTTCATCGATATTAAATTTTGGATGATGATGTGGAAATTGAGTATTGAGGTCTTCTGTAGCTGAACCGGTATAAAAATATACTCCCGGAACTTGTTGGATATAATAGGCAAAGTCTTCACTTGCCATAATAGGAGGTATTTCAATTACATTTAATTGATCGATATTATTTAGCAAGTCTCTCACAATTTCTGCTTCTTTATCGGTATTTACTAATGGCGGATACCCTCTCGTATATTCCAGCTCATAGGTGGCACCGTAAGTTACTGTAACATTATTGAGGATATGCGTTAATATCGTTTTGACATTATCCCTTTGTTCCTGGTTAAATGTACGGACCGTGCCCGCAATTATAGCTTCTTCGGGGATGACATTTATTGCTACACCGGAATTGAACATAGTGATTGCCGCCACTACCGGTTGTACCGGATCAACTTTTTGGCTTAACAACATATGAACTTGATTGACTATTTGTGCGCCTATTACAATTGGATTGACTGCAGTATGGGGAGCAGAAGAATGCCCACCTTTACCGACTATTTTAATGTTTACATAATCGCTGGAAGCTGTTGCACTCCCTTTTGGTACTGTAAAGTTCCCTAATAGAACAGAAGAAAGTAAATGATTGCCGAAGATTACATCTACTCCTTCCAGCACACCTTCTTCTATCATTTGAATGGCTCCTCCTGGAAATTGTTCTTCAGCAGGTTGGAATAAGAATTTAACCGTTCCATGTAATTGATCTTGGTATTTGCTTAATATTTTTGCTACCCCTAACAATGTTGCGGTATGTGCATCGTGACCACATGCATGCATAACATTCGGGACTTGAGATTTATAGGGGACGTCATTTTCTTGTTGAATTGGCAATGCATCCATATCAGCTCTTAGTGCAATGGTTGGCCCTGGATTTCCTCCTTTTAAAATACCGACTACACCATGCACGCCTACATTCCGTTGAACTTCAATTCCATATCCGGCTAAAATATCGCCGACCATTCTAGCCGTTTGCACCTCTTGAAATGGCAGTTCAGGATTCTCATGCAAATGTCTTCTCCAAGCAACCATTTGATCGTACACATCCTCAACATCTTCATGCCACTTGTCAAGCACTTGAACACATCCCTTTCTCATAAGTTCTAAGCATCAAATTAGTATATACATTAATTACATGGGATGTTCGGCAGAAGTAGTTTTACAAAAAAAGAGCTTCGGAATTAATCCGAAACTCCATTTTTTTATTCTTCATAATAGCCGCACACAACATGTCCGACTGCTTTTGCTGCTACAAGAAGTGCATCTTCATCGATATCAAATTTCGGGTGATGATTGAAGAATGGTTTTTCCACTCCTTTTGGTGTACAGCCAATATAGAAGAAACAAGACGGGAATTTTTCCGCATAATAAGCAAAGTCTTCAGATGGCGACATTGGTGGCACTTCCTTCACCTCTGTAATAATCGGATCATTCGCCCCTACTAAATATCCTGCTACTTTCGCTGTTAATTCAGGGTCATTGTATAATGGCGGATAGTCGTTTTCATACGTCAACTCACAAGTGACACCGAATTCTTCTTCCAAACCTCTTACTAATCTTTTTACTTCCACTTCAATTTTTTCCTTCGTTTCTATCGTCATATAGCGAATATCGCCCTCAAGTTCTACACTATCTTTAATCACATTAAATGTCCCTTTACCGTCGAAGGAACCAATTGTAATAACACCGATATCAAAGGGGCTTAAACGGCGGCTAATAATTGTTTGCACAGCAGTGACAAAGTGTGCACCGGCAACAATCGCATCGTTTGCCAAATGTGGTGAGGAGCCATGTCCGCCTCGTCCTTGAATTTTCAGTTTTAAGTAGGCACGCCCATTGAAGGCAAAACCTGAATTATAACCGACAAATCCTGCGGGGCCCATTGGCAGCAAGTGAATCCCGAAAACATTATCTAAATCATCGAGCAGCCCTGACTCTACGATACTTTTCGCACCGCCTGGCGGAACTTCTTCTGCATGTTGGTGAATAATTTTAATTGTCCCGGGTATCTCATCTTTCAACTCGATTAAACAGTCCGCCAATACAAGTAAATATGCAGTATGCCCGTCATGGCCACATGCGTGCATGACCCCTTCATTAACGGATTTGAATGGAACATCGGCTTCTTCGGTAATTGGCAATGCATCGAAGTCTGCGCGAAGCCCGATATTTTTGCCTGGCTTACCGCCTTTAATCGTTACAATAATTCCGTAGCCATTTCCGACATTTGAATGAACTTCTACATCTTTTCCTTTATAAAAGTCGAGAATGTACTGTGCAGTTTTTTCTTCTTGAAACGATATTTCAGGATGCTGGTGTAAATGTCTCCGGATTTGAATCATTTCATCTTTACGAAGTTCCAGCATCTCCATTAGTTTTTGTTTCATGGTTACCACTCCTGAACTTAAATTTTGAAGAAAATAATGTAAACGCCCTTGACAAGGCGTTTACATCATTCAAATTAATCGACTGATTTCCCCGCGTTTTTTGGAACTAGGAATAAAACTGATAAGATGGAAAGGACACCGAATATGACGTTAATGATGATCCCTGTTGTTGCGGCCAGTTCCAGGTTACCGTTTGCAGATGCCGCGCCGTAAGCTGTCATGGAAATGGCTACACCGAACGCACTACCTAAAGAACTTGCCATTTTATATACACCTGCCGCCTCCCCAACTTTGTCAGAAGGTGCATTGGATACAGATGTATCTGTCGAAGGTGTTGCATAAATACCTAAGCCAAGACCGAATAAAGCAAATCCTACGAATACCGCGATTGTATACGCTACATCCGGCAAGAATGTTAATCCCATTAATGCAACACCGACCGTAGTAATTATTCCACCCCAAATCATCGGTTTTTTAGCACCAACACGTTGAAGTATTTTCTCCCCTACACGGATCATTGCCAGTACCGTCACTAAATAGCCAAGGGAAAGTAAGCCTGATTGGAAAGCATTAAATCCACGTCCTACCTGCACGTACGTATTGGCTACTACTAATGTACCCGCTATTGCATTAAGTAAAAAGTTCGATACCGTTGCACCTGTATAGGCTTTATTTTTAAATACCGCAAAGTCGATTAGTACAACTTCTTTTTTCATCTCTACTCGAATGAATGTAATTAATCCAATTACTGTTACTGCCATTAAAATTAAGGAAATGCCGCTTGTCCAACCAAAGTCTGCACCATACGTAATTAAAATATTTAATGCAACCATTGTGACAATAAAAATGCCTAGACCGACGTAGTCAAAACGGAATTTTCCTGAAGACTCCTGTTTACTTTCAGGTGTGTCTTTTAATAAAAACAGACCAACTAGAGCGAATACAATCGAGAAGATGAAAATCCATCTCCATCCTAATGAAGTCGCAATGGCACCACCTGCAAATGATGCAACACCGGAACCTCCCCATGAACCAATTGACCAGTAGCTTAATGCTCTTTGACGGTCCGCGCCTTCAAAGTATGCTTTGATTAAAGCAATTGTAGATGGCATAATGAATGCAGCTGAAAGACCGATAATAATTCGGCCGATTATTAATAAAACAGCACCTTGCGCCAATACTAAACAGAGTGAACCAAGAATACTTAGCCAATAACCGATGACCGCTATTTTTTTACGACCTATTTTGTCAGCAAGACCACCTGCCGCTACGATAAACATTCCTGAGAATAATGCCGATAAACTAATCGCTATATTAATCGTACCAAGCGAAATGCCTAAATCCTCTTGAACAGCTGGTACAACGTTTACCATTGCTTGAGCAAATAACCAGAATGTAATAACACCAAATACAATTCCGATGATCATTTTATTCGTACCTTTGTATGTGTTCATAATAATCCTCCTATAAAATTTCCCGCGTAATTATAATGTCTTCAAATCTCTTTTAATCATACTCCTTAGTATTAAAAGAAATATTTCAACAACGCTTTAACAATTAACAATAATGATTTATTTTCTCGAGAATATTCTTTAGCCGTTAAAGCTTGATCAATACTTCATGTCTTTAGTTTATACAGAAATCTATATGTCAAAAAGTTATTATTTGCGTATAACATGTATACGAGTCTGTATATTTTTTACGGAAACAATTGGAGCAGCAAAAATATACCGTCAATTTTTTACTTAAATAAAAAAAGACTGCTGCATATCGTTCGCAACAATCTTTTTATAAAACAGCTTTTCTTATATCAAAAAAATGAATGGCATTCACCGTTAAGTATGAATAAAAAGACCAATCACTCATAATTTTTTCATCAAAAATTTCAAGTTGAGGATAGCTTGACCTGTTAATATAATCAATGACTTCCATATCCAATCCATAGCGGCTATTCAAATCAATCCAATTTGTATAAAGTGCGCCATGCTCACGGTCAAACGTGTATTTTCGCACTTGATATTCGCCAGGCTCCATTCC
Source organism: Solibacillus isronensis (assembly GCF_900168685.1). NCBI lineage: Bacteria > Bacillati > Bacillota > Bacilli > Caryophanales > Caryophanaceae > Solibacillus > Solibacillus isronensis. Next base: position 125,293 of record NZ_FVZN01000006.1, read on the forward strand.
TTTAATTTTCACAAATAAGTCCTTATTGAACATTTGCAAAAACGTTTCCTCAATTAAATAATAAGGATTCACGGTTTTACTGTTCATGAGCACTAACTGATACCCACGTTCATTTTTTGTCATCATGTAATCAGGTCCTTGGGCAACAATCTTACCGTTTAGCCTTTTTGCAAACATTAACGAAAAATATGCCGGTCTTTTTCCATCAAAATAATGGAAAAGTTCTAGCCCTTCAATCCGGATACGTTGGCCGTCACTCTCACTTTCATGTACAACCGTATTAATCCAAAAACCTACTGATTCCACCTCATCTGATATGTCCAGCATATTTTCCAATACTAATGCTGCGCGGAAAAAGCGGCCGTTTGTCAGGCGTGTATTTCCGGAAAGAGTATTCCATGAAATGACATGAAGCGGCTTTTTAATTCCATTCTTCTTTAAATAAGCTTTTATTTTTTCTGTTTTTTCTTTTAAATAATCTTTTGTCAGGAAAAAGCGGTCATCGTTCAACTCTTTAAAATCTACAACATCATTTTGATTCGAATGATACCCTATAAAATCTACAAATTCCGCCTCTTTTAACAGCCATATATGCGCTTCGCTTGTCTTCTCCTTTTCAAAGGAAAAAGGTAAAAACATACCGACATGAATATCCGGTACAATGCCTTTTATCAAATGATATAACCTAAAATAAACCCGTTTTAGCTCATCTGCTGCCACGATAGTATTGTATGGTTCATAAAAGAGAAAATGCCAGGCGCTTAAATAGGAACCACCATATAATTGCAGACAATGCTTCAAAAAATGCTCCAGCTTTCTGAGATAATTTTCTTCATCCATCGATAATTCCTGATAATCAATTCTTACGAAAAGTGCCAAGTTTTGCTGCTTTAAAAATTCCAGGGCAATATCGGTTTTAAAATATTGTGAACTTGTCGGGATGATTTCATCTGTTTCAATCTCAGCTGAAATCGCTTCTCCCTTTAGTAAATTACTGATTCCTACAAAATCTACCCCAATTTCTCTTTTCGCCATTAAAATTTGTGCACGGATATTTTCCTTTTGTAATTCCTTCAACTCATGCGCAATAACCATATGTTTGGGCCTTGAAATAGGAATATTGCCAGGTGCTGTTATATCCAATGACAATTCTTCAAATTTCGATTGTGTATTTTTATACGATTGATCAAGTGTATTTAAAATAACCCCTAACTTGCCTAAAATTTCAGGTGAATGTACTGGCTGTTCCGCATCTTCCAGCGGGTACTCTTTAAATGAATCCTTCTTCTCTACAGGATGTTTCTCCCGATAGACATGCGGTGTCATCCCATAGTTTTCTTTAAAAAGGGTCGTAAATGATTTCGTGTTGGGAAATCCATTATTCATCGAGATTTGTGATACCGTATCATTCGTATAGAGCAAATCTTTTACACTATGCTTTAGACGGATTGTCATTAAATAACGACTGAACCCCATATTCATCTTTTGTTTAAAATAACGGGATAAATAAGCTGTCGACAAATAGGATTTTCGGGCCATTTCCTCCAACGTAATCGGCTGATCATAATTTCTTTCCATGTAATCGATAATTTGCGTAAGCCGCTGATCATTTGTATCCAATTTTTCTGAGGAGCTCCCTTTTTTCTTAAAGCCGCGAATGAGCGTAAGCAAGATATCACATAAATATTTTTGAAACTCAATTTGGTGGCTTTCATCTTGACGATAATAGGAAATAATTAACTTAATAAGCCACTTACGAAGATTATTAAGCATTTTTTCGCGCCCCATATGCACTTCCTTTGAGTAGCATTCAAAGCGATTATCACGGTAATTTTTATAAAATCGGTCGATAAATGCATCCGAAATTGTTAGACTGAGCACATAATTATCAGGATTTCCCTTTATCTGAAAGAGTTCGTTCCGATTAATAACCAATAAATCAAGTTCATTTAATTCATAAAAATGGCTATCTGTCTCGACAGTAATCTGCCCTTCAACAACAAATATTAACTCAAGCCCCTGATTTACTTTTGGTGATAAATAATGAATCTCCTTTAAGGAAATTTGAAATTCAGATAGCTGGTTACTCATCTGTTCACCTCACTATTTTTCTTTAAGTTAGTTTTCCTAATATGGGAAGTTTTGTTCCTTTTATACGATTTGTCTATTATGTTGAATTGTTTCAATAAACTTTTCAATCGTTGCCGTCAAATAGGAATCCGCTCTCCTAATAAAGACTGTCTTTACTTTACTATACTCACTTGGCAATGAGTGACAATAAATAGTCCCGCTCTGCTCCAGATGTGCAACAGCTGACTTTGGGACAAATGAAACTCCTAGTCCCATTGAAACACTGCGTATAATCGTTTCCAGTGTACCAAACTCCATCACTTTTTGAGGACTGATATTTTGATCCTGGTACCATGTTTCCAGACGTGCCCGGTATCCGCAGCCTTTTCTGAAACATAGGAACGGGATGCCTTCTAATTCTCCCAACTTCAGATGAGGTGAGTTTGAAATTAATACAAGCTCTTCATCAAATACTTCATATGACTCAAGATCCGGATGAACATTCGACGCGGTAATAAATGCCCCATCAAGTTTATAATCGAGTACCTTTTGTTCTAGTTTTTCTGTTACTCCTGTTATTAATGACAAATCGACACTTTGATAACTTTTCATATAAGAAGTTAATATATTCGGTAAATGGTAGACCGTTTCAACCGTACCTATTTCAAGCTTTCCGATTGGTTCATTTTTATTAAGAACGGCTCTTTTCATTTCCTCCGTTAATAGCAATATTTTCTTACTATAAGATAACAAATTTTTTCCTTCAGGTGTCAAAGTCATCCCTCGTCTATGTCGGTTAAATAATGGCGTGTTCAATTCTACTTCAAGTTTTTGTATTCTTGATGTAATATTCGATTGGACATAATTTAATTCTTTCGCTACTTCCGTAACTGTTCCCATCTCGGCAACAAGTTGGAAAATTTCCAAATCTTTTAATTCCACGATTCATCCAGCCTCCTTTTCCTGTACCTATTACTCTAACATGGTATCCAAAATACTGATATTAATCATAACTTTTATTCATTTTACGAGATAGTTATACAATTGTAAGATAGTAATCGTGACTATTTAGTGAAATGAGGTTAATAAAGGTTGAAAAATAGTGTTCTAATCGGTTCTATTCTATGTTTTATAGCTGCAGTATCATGGGGGGCAATGTTTCCGGTAGCCCATGATGCATTTAAACATATAGATCCATTCTACTTCACCGTTTTTAGATATGGCGCAGTGACGATTATTTTAATTGCACTGCTGTTATGGAAGGAAGGGAAGAGAGCTTTCCGTATGGAAGGAAAAGGCCTGCAGCTTTGGTTTTTCGGTACGATGGCCTTTACTGTTTATAATTTGCTTATTTTCTGGGGCGAGGATTTGCTTGGCCAATCCGGTGTTATGACGGCCTCTATAATGGAATCACTGATGCCGATGATTTCGATTGTAATCTCGTGGATGATTTTTAAGCACCGTCCATCCCTGTTTACATTAATCTGTGTATTGCTATCATTTATCGGGGCGGTATTAGTAATTACAAAAGGCGATCTTCAAGCATTTTTAGGCACGACGGGTCAGTTTATCCCGTCACTGTTAATCTTTATTGCTGTTGTTGGCTGGGTTATTTATACAATGGGGGCAAATGAATTCAGTCATTGGTCTGCTTTGCGCTATTCTACATTAAGCTGTTTATTTGGAACGGTTACCGCATTGTTCGTTACTTTAGGTGCAACAATGTTTGGTGCTATACCGGTGCCGGCTGTAAATAATGTGGTCGCAGTAGGTCCCCACTTACTGTTTATGATTATTTTCCCTGGTGTCATTGCTTTATTGGGCTGGAACATTGGCGTTAGCTACTTATCCCCTTTAAACGCATTACTGTTCATCAATTTCGTTCCTGTTACGACATTGTTCATTTCCATTGTTCAGGGGAATACGGTAACAGTATTCGATATTGTTGGAACAGTGTTGATTATCATCGCACTTTTATCTAACAATATGTATTTAAGAATGCGTGACAAGAAAAGGGCCAGTCATTCGGTGCGTTCTACATGGAGTGAAGGGGTTTCTTAAATACAATTAGGCTTAATACAAATAAGCGTATCTATCAAATAAGATAGATGCGCTTATTTAAATCCCGCAACTTTTATAGTTCATTGTAATAGTTTCCTTATAATGTTATCTTTTAGGTTAAAATACTATAAATATAAAAAGGAGTTGGAAGAGTGAAAAAAACGATTATCTCCCTTAGTATTGCACTAGGATTGATGTTTACTGCCGGGATAAACGTCAATGCTGCGACTGTTCACTACAAAGACGTCAAAGAATCGGACAACTTTTATCCCTCTGTTCAGTATTTATTAGACCAAAAAGCAATTAGCCGGACATTGCCTTATTTTAGACCATATGAAAATATTACGCGTGGCCAAGTGGCAAGTATACTTGCAAAAGTATTGGATGACCGCTTAAAAGAGATTGAGTATACGGAATGGTATAGTGGTGCGAACTTTATTGATGTGCCAAAAACAGATCAATTTTATCCTTACATTAATAAGTTGGACTGGAACGGGATTATGCGCGGGTATTATGTGAATAATTCATCTTCCTCTACGAGAGCGTTCGGTATTAACCAGTCCTTAACGCGCGGACAATTTGCCGGCGTCATTATAAAAGCATTTGAAATCCCTTTAATTCAATTGCAAAATTACAAAGAAAGCGGCGCTTCTCCATCTGATATATTTAACGGAAATGACTTTACGTATCCTTGGGGACAGGAAATTGCGACACTTCAAACAATTGGAATTTTAAGCGGTTACGAGGATGGAAATTTCAAACCAAGTACACCGATTAAACGCTCCCAGTTTGCAAATATGCTTGTGAAAGCTGCAAATGGCGAACTGTATTTCTTTAACCAAAATAACCTGCTCAATGACCTTGAACGTCTAGGTATTTCTAAAGATACCGCAATGGAAAAAATCAAAACACTAACAAATAATACAACTGTTAAATATTTAGCTTCCTATAGAGATGTACGATATTTAAATGCTGTGACTATGGCAGCGGTGATCTATAAAGAAGGAGATATATTGTTCGAAGATATCAACGTGAAAATGACTGTTTCAAAAGATGCTAACGGAAAGTGGCAGTTGAATGTTGAGAAGATCAATTAATAGCAGTTAAATTATATCGGCTAGATGGCTAATCTTATTGATTAGCCTTTTTTAATAAGTTGAAGCTTAGATTTTTCTATTCGGTCTCTCTCTCGGTGTAATATTGATAATATAGTAACTAATAATCAAAATTAGGATTACCCCTGCAAAAATGAGTGTGTCTATTGCGGAGTCATGTTCGACAATAATAAGTCGGAGCATTGCCGTAATCCCGATATACATAAAATAACGAAGCGGGAAATGATAATCTTCTTTAAAATACTTCACAATCATCGTGATAAACTCGAAATACAGGAAGAATACTAAAATTTTTGCCAAAAAGTATTTGTATTCATGCCTTTCCCCGTTAAATATGAACTTTAAAAGCTCGACCATTTCGATGATGAGCATGACACAAAGAGCCAACGCCAGTACTGATAAACCAATATTCAAAATCACTTGCAGCACTTTTGGAATGATTTCTTTATAAGGCTTAGGTTTGGATAAAAACTTCATTTATTCACACCTCCAGACGTTATATTTTCAGATTATTCCATCATTAGAGGTGTGTCAATTTTGTAAGCGATTACTATTTTAAAAAATTTTTCCTGCGTAGATTTTTACATAGAAAATGCAATTTAAACTTCTAAATTGCTTAAGTTCTTTTTCAAATATTGAATAAATGGATGCTCCATCTTATCCACTTTTCTTGTACAACTGAATAGGCTCTGGCTGATTTCCACCTGATCTACAAAGACGCGTGCAATGCTGCCTTGCGATAACTTTTCCTTTACACTGCATGCTGGGGCAATAGCCATTCCATACCCCGCTTCAACAACTTTAATCGATTCCAGTACACCTTCTATTTGTAAGCCGAACCTTGGTAACGGGCAATTATGCGTATAAAAAATAGCCTCCATCAAGTCCAGCGTTGAACTGCCTCGTTCCCTATATATAAAATCATGCTCACTTAGTTCGAAAATCGATACTAATTTATTTGCTAAAGGATGCTTTGGATGGACAACAAACCAAAAAGGGATATCCATTATTTTTTCAAAGTTTAAATCTTCATGTCCTATATTGCTTTGTACAACAAATCCAAAATCAACTTTATAATCGAGGACAAGACGCTCAACAGATTGAACATTCCCTAATGATACATACATATCGATATTCGGGTTTTCCGTTTTATAGCCTGCAATGATTGGCGGCAAAATATAATTCGTTGAAATATAGGACGAAGCGATTTTTATGTTCTCCTTTTTTTCCAAAAAGTTTTTAAACTTTTCATCAATCTGTTCTTCCAGATGAAATAACCGTAACCCTTGCTCATAAAGAAATTCGCCTTCAAATGTGAGCTGAATCCCTCTACCTTTTCCTTCTATAAGTTTAACTCCGATTTCTCTTTCAAGTTTGCGTATTTGGACAGTAACAGCAGGCTGACTGATATGAAGGAATTTTGCTGCTTCAGTTATACTGCCCAGCTTTGCAACATTTGTGAAAATTCGTAGCGTATGTAAATTCATTTTCTCACCCACTCATAACTTATATTTATGAATATACAATATATATATATTTGTTTTATGAGTAGTATAGCAGTATTTTGTGAAGAGGGGGGATTTGTTTGGAGAACTTATTTATAGAGTGGCTAACAGTAGATGGGCTCATTTTATTTGCAATCGGCATACTTGCTTCCATTGTAGGGGTCATGTTTGGAGCTGCAGGATTCGTATTGCTTCCTTCCTTATTGTTAGTCGGCATACCCATTCATGCGACTGTCGCAATTAATAAATTTGCAACAGGTATATCTTCATTTTCGACCGTCATTGTTTTGACGAGGAAAAAAAGAGTACCACTGAAAAAAATGATTCCTTTTATGCTGATTTCTGCAATTGGCGGTATAAGCGGGGCGTTTTTAGCAACAAGATTAGCGGAACATACGATGAATATTGTTGCTTGTACGGTGTTGATCGTGATGTTCTTTTTCGTTATTAAACGCAAGAAAAAGGAAGTTGTAAATGAACAGCAGGACCTCGAAAAGAAAACTAATTTAATCGTGCCTTTTTTTATTAGTATTTATGATGGCGGACTAGGAACAGGGTCTGCACTGCTAAACATTACATATTTTCTGAAGAAACAAGTCGGCTATGTAATGGCGGCAGAGATGACACGTTTTTTAATGTTTGCAAGCTGTACGACTGCTTTTTTATTCTACTTATTTTATGGCATTGTTAATTGGGGAGTGGCCGTTCCGGTAGCTGTCGGATCGATTGTCGGCTCACATATCGGTCTGAAAATCATTCCTTATTTAAAAGGGAAATGGGTTGAGATTCTGCTGCCGATTATATTTTTCCTTTTAATTATCCAGGTTATTTCGGATTTACTGTTTTAATATTGTGGCTGGGACAAACTTAAGTTGCGTCTGTCCCAGCCCTATTTATTTACTGGCCTTTTTCTTATACACAACGCCATTAATAAATAAAATTATCATTAGGAGTATCGACAGATTAAATGTCACTTTGGAAATTTCCGTATGTAGTACGAGGACTGATAAATTATTTAATAAAACAACCGCGCATAATATAAACGATAAATTAGCAATGGACCGACTGCTCAAGTTTAATGACACCTCTAATCTCTTTTCATTCCGATCGGCAAATAATACGATAAATTATTTGTAATCATTCCGCCAACACGCAACCCTATTGCTGCCGGCTTTCCGCTTATTAAAAAACTGCCGACCAATAACTCCCCTGTTTGTACTCCTTTTTCGCTTTGGAATGTTGTTTTCGGCTGCTCGATAAATTGCTGGTACACTTTTGTATAGTGATTATAAGATTTTTGGATATCCTCTTTTATAAGCTGTCCGTCTTCAGCATAAATTTCTACCGTATCCCCCTCGCGACCATATACCGGTTTCTTCACATAGCGTAGCCCTTTTTCGATGAATGGGGTGTTTTCCAAATATGTCGGTAAAAAGTACTCAGCAATCCATTCATGCTCTTCGGATGTGAAAAATGCATTTCGTTCTTCATGTAACCCCCATATAATGGCCTGTACTGCTTTGTTTTGCAGTAAAAATGCAGAAGGCGGGTTGAGGATCGTCAGCAAATTCGACTCTATCAGTTCTATTAACCACAATCCTATTCTATTCTGCGCATCATCTTCGTCCTGAATTAAGTTTTCAATCGGAAATGTCGGACGATACAGTAAGTCAATCCGCTTTCCGTCTTCATCAAACAATCCCACACCTTTTTGTATTTGCAACTGATGTAAAGGCGTAAATTTCGCTCCAGGCACAAATTGCATTATGTAAAGCGTAGTAAAATAATCTTCTATATTATCCTCATGTGCGGTAAAAACAATATGTGCATCAGGAGAAAATATGCTTTGGGCAACACTTTTTCGCACATTGCTTTTTAAAAGCTCTTCCATTTCGGCATTCGGATTTTTCATGTCGAATTCTTTGCAAATTTGTTCGTTTACAACAAACAATTCCTTAATGAAGGTAGGTGTATCTGCATTCATTTCAATACATTTATAGCCGCCGTTATGTGCAATAAAATCAAAACGGGCAATTACACTTTCAGCTTCCAGTGTTTTCATGCGTAGAAAGGGAAGCGTTTCTTCCGGATACCCCATTTCAAGCAATACTTCATCCGGAATATTGCGTAATAAATGGGCTGTCTTAAAATAGATTTTCCCTGTACATTCAGTAGCTATACGAATTTTTTCGACCTCTTCATCTGTTACTTCATAGAGATCATAGAGGGCATACTCTTCTTCATATAAATCTGCCCAAAATTGGTCAATCTTCGCATAAAACCGGCTGCGCTCGCTGTTCGTCATGAATTGCTCAGCTCACTTTCATCTCGGTTACGTAAATTACATAAACACCACGATCTTCGTCAATCTCTGTAGATGTAACGAGCATTTGCCCAATGGACGGTATATCCACTACATCTTTCAATAAGTAACGGATCACTTCAAAATGAGTATCACAAGGAATACGCGACAACAGGCGATAATTTTCACGTTCATTCGGGTTTCTGAATTCTATATGTATACCCTGTTCGCGAAAGCTTTTTTCATCCTCCCCGGATAAATTACGGCCCATCTCCTTTAACACCAGTACTTCCATATCTTCTTCCATTTCATTTGATACGAGCTCATACTGTGTACCGCGCATTATAAAATAGGTGCAAAGCTGTCTTGAATAAAACTCATCGAGTCCTACATTTGTTTCCGTGTATTCATAAAACGGCTCATAATGGCCATTTCCCTTATCTACATAGTAAATTAAACGCTTCATTGTTCTCCGCTCCTTAAACTAATAAGATATGCATTTCGCTACAATCCACCCAACCGCAACTGATAACGACAATAACATTGTTCCGACTGCACGATTATCTTCTTCAATCGCCTTTTGAATGCTGAATCGGATTGTTATAACTTCAGCCAGGAAAAATACAACTACTTGTGCTACAATCCCAATCGCTCCCCATAACGCCATATCGATTAAAGAAATCGAATATTCGGCAGCTGCGCCTAATACAATTGCCAGTCCGACGACTTTACCACCTAGTAGCATTGCGGCCGATACATTCCTTTGTGCAATTAACTGAAATTCTTTAATCTTTGGAGTACTGAGCGCAAACAGCACCATTCCAATTATTAACAAACCTAAAGATACACCAAGATATGATAAAAAGTTTAAATACCCGTTCATGTTATTTTGTCTCCCCTATCCTCCGAAACTTTTTGTGCCACTGCCAAAACCCGAACTTGTTTTTGCGGCTTTATAGCTATTGCTGTTTTTATAATTTATGTAGCTGCTGTCGCTGTTTAGTGCCGCTTTATTATTGAAAAATCTGCCTCCATAATAATAGGCTCCATAATATCCCGAACGGCTTTCGTCACACCGCCATACACCTTCTTCTTCCGACCAGTCCCAATCCCTGCAGCTTTGGTCAGTAGGCTTTGGCGGTAAACTGCTATTTGATGAACCACAGCCAGCCAAGCTTAAAGTAAGCGCAGTTGCTGAAACGCCGGCCATCAATTTCTTCGTCTTCTCCATCTGTCTTAGCCTCCATTCCCTTTCCTATTTATTCGTACGTAACAGCAGTAAAAAAAGATTCTATAAATTTTTATTTTGGTACTTTTGTAGAATAAAAAAATCCTGTACAAGAAAACAGGATTTGTAATAAGCAGCAATTTTTAATATTTATCTAGAAACAGAAGAGCATAGCTTCCCGCACAAACAAACATCGCGATTCGTGTAATTATATAGGCTGCACGTTCCGATGATGTAAGTTTTTTCTCTTTCTTCATTTTTTTAAAATGCCAATAAAAATATATAGCACATAAAAGGAGAATCATTGCCGAAATTTGAAAGGCATTTTCTAATAAGTTAACCAAAAAACCCCCTCCTATTCTATTATCAGCTTTCGTAATCAACTCATTTTACACAATGAAATATAAACGACTTTGCCTGATCTGTAGCCGGCTGTAACTTGAAATCTTCATAAGCGTTCACTGTCGAAAAGCCTGCTTTTTCAAGAGCGGATGAAATTTCTTCATAGCTACGGAATATTAGTTGAACCTTTGCTTCATGTGTAATATCCGTATTAACATTTTTGATTTTTTCAAAAAAGGTAAAAACGTTCCGATCCAACCCTTCATATTCATCCCAATACAGCAAAGGGTCTCCTGTATGAACATCTTGAAGTTCGTCTACTGTCTCATCTTTTTGCCATTCTTCCCATGCTTTTGCTTGAGGGTTCCGTGCATCAAAAATAAAATGCCCGTCAGGCTTTAAAGCTGTGAATACATCTTGCAGTACACTATCCCAGCTCTCTTCGGAAATAAAGACCTGCGCAACATTCGCTGTCATGATTACTGCATCATATGCGTTAGTTGTTAAGTCCTGACTATCGCCGATTATCCATGAAACAGATTGTGCATTGTCTTTGATTTGAGCTCGAAGAACGGCTTCTTCATTTGGATCGATTCCAGTTACTTCATAACCGGCCTTTGCCAATTCTATCGTTACCCGCCCAGTACCACAACCTAGGTCGGCAATCTTTTTAGCTTTTGTTAACTGTAGCAGCTCCATGAAGAATTCGTCTTCTTTCCCCCATGTATGAAGCTGATCGTAGTAATAGGCAATCATTCAACTTCCCCTGCTTTCCTTTTAAGCATCCGTTCCGTTATTATTCCTACTGCTGCCCCTACAAAGACTGGCAGTAAAGCAATTTCAGTATGAGAGAGTGAAATTTTAAATATAAGAAAATTTATATCAGCTAAATAACCGATAAAATATAAAATGGCTATCGTTGCAAACGAGGAAATTAATGGAATCCAAAATACTTTTCCCATTTTTCCATCTCCGTTCTATTCTATTATTGTCCATTATCTTTTAATCAACCAAATTTAATTCTCCCTTATACCAAGTCGGTACAGGATTGTTCATCCCGTCAAACCATTCCAGAACATTTTTTGCCTGATTTTTCATTACGTTTAAATCGTCTTCCCCGTAATCTACAGCCCAAGGAAGGGATGACAGCATATTACTGCTTATATAAAATGCAAGCAACGGAAAAAATTCCTTCGGCGGTGTTCCGTTAAAATATCCGTTAAGCTGCCCTGTAGCAAAGTATGGACTGGTATCGGCACTCCACACTATCCGGTTAAACTCTTCCCACGGATCTCCATAGTCATTGCGGTTAAAGTCAATTACATACAGCTCTTTCTGAGGGGATATAATCATGTTTCCAACATGGAAGTCACCGTGATGAAAACATTGTTCCCTGCCTTCCAGGAGGTGTCTGTTTTCTTCAATATACCGAATAATTTTATCGTCACCAGCTATTTTTACATCACAGTCTTGGTACATTTTAATTTTACTGTCCGCTTTACGATTAAATCTTGTTCCCCATTCTTCCTGCTCTGCTGGCGCAGGAATGCTGTGAATTTCCTTCAGTATTTGCCCTGATTTTATCCCTAGTGAATATTGTTCAGCTTCTGTCAGGTTAGGCAATATCTGCTCCGCATCTTCACCGTCACACCATACAAAAATCGTATAGACACTTTTGCCATTGTCACACATTCCAAAATCGACAGGCCGTGAAACAGGCAAGCCCCTTTCAGCTAAGGAATTTATAATTTCATACTCATTTTTCTTTTTATCATAATCCGCGATATCGCAAATGCGAAGCAACAGCCTCTCATTTGTAACTGTTTCTATATAGTACTTTTTATCGTCCGACCATCCTTTATGGATCGCTTCAATTTTCTTGAATGTATCGTAGTTTTTTATATCGACCATAAATTTCCTCCAGTTGTTAGTAATTGCTTTTAGTATTTTAACATATATATGTAAATAATTTTCCAAATTAGTTAAAATCGATGTTCTAAATTTAAAGTAAGTGCAGATAATATCCGATTACTCCAAACCCGATAAATGTGCCGCATAAAATTTTGAAGACTGAAGATTTATGAAGTGCCGGATATAAGATTTCTGTGACGGTGACTATAAAAATCATCCCCATAGCGAAACTCATGAAGAGTGTATTAAGTAACGGGTGAACAAGAAAACTACCGATAAAAACCCCTAAAGCTACTGGCATCGATACGAGAAGTGAAATTATTAAAACAGTAAATATATTGAATCCAGCCAAAATTAAAGGGATAAACAAAATTATTCCCTCGGGAATACTATGAAATAAAAGTGTTTGCAATAAGGCCTTTGTAAGATCGGGTTGTTCATTAGCCCCTAACGTTATTCCAATCGGTAAATTGTGAACCGCAAAACTAAGCATCAACAATAGGCCAGTTCGAATATATATTTTCTTTTTAGTGTGACTTTCTTTATCTTGTTTGAAGTGCAATTTACTATGTAGCACTTTGAACAACATCATCCCTAGAATAAAGCCAATAATCGTACTTAACCAGCCGCCTGATTCTACAGCTTCCGGTAGTATTTCAAAACTGATCAAACCTAGAATTACCCCTGCACAAAGCGCATAAATAATATGTGCCTTTTGGTTAATTCCTTTAAAAAGCCAAGCGACCATGCCACCAATGAATATACCTGCAGAAGTCCATAAAAAACCTAGTAGCCACATCGTTATCACCTTTCACTGAGTATAGTTAGTCGTATGGTTAATGCGGATGATTTATGAAAATAAAAAAACCGTATTTAAAGTATGAGATTACTTTAAATACGGTAAATATAATTTGGTTATCCTTCCAGAGTCAGCAGGCCGTCTTCCATACGGTAAACTTTATCGCAAAACTCCAGCATACGTTCGTCATGGGTTACCATGATTGCTGCTTTGTTGCGTTCTTTAACTTCTTTTCGGATTTGTTTTACGACTTCAAATGCACGTTTAGAATCTAAGCTTGCTGTTGGTTCATCTGCCAGTATGATGTTTGAATTATTCACAAACGCACGAGCGATTGCTACACGTTGACGTTCCCCACCAGATAGCTCATTCGGGAATTTATTGAACTTATCCCCTAACCCTAATTCCGTTAGTAATGTTTTCGCAAACTTTGTATCTTCTGCTTTTACTTTGCCTTTCATTTTACGCACTAGCAGTAACTGATCTAACACCGTTAAACCGGAATTAAATTTGATGTTTGTAAAATGAACCCGACATCTGTTAAGCGAAAAGCCGATAAATCTTTTTCCTTCATCTTGCCGATATCTGTACCGTTAACAAGTACTTCACCTGTCGATGGCTGAAGTAATGCCCCTGCAATCGATAAGAGTGTACTTTTCCCTGAACCTGATGGACCGATAATAGCAATGAACTCACCCGGGTTTACTGTAAGGGATACATTTTTAAGTGCATCTACTATAGAGTCCCCTTCTTTAAATGATTTCGTTACGTTTTTTAGTACTAAACCTGTCATTTATTCCACTCTCCCAAATATACTAAAAACCGTTCGCTTAATAGATAAGCGACCGGTTTATATATTCAACCCTATTCAACCGTAACTGATTTTGCAAGGTTACGAGGTTTATCAACGTCACAACGACGGTGAAGTGCAGCATAGTAGCTGATTAATTGTAATGGTACAACAGATACAAGTGGTGTTAATAGTTCATGTACTGAAGGGATAACTAAACGATCGCCTTCTTCTTCCATGCCTTCCATTGCAATAATACATGCGTTGGCACCGCGCGCAACTACTTCTTTCACGTTACCGCGAATGTTAAGCGCCACACCTTGTTGTGTTGCTAATGCGAAGACTGGTGTACCTTCCTCGATTAATGCAATCGTACCGTGTTTTAACTCACCACCGGCAAAACCTTCTGCCTGAATGTATGAGATCTCTTTAAGTTTTAATGCACCTTCCAATGATACACAGAAGTCCATATTACGACCGATGAAGAACGCATTGCGTGCGATTTTTAAATAATCTTCGGCAATCTGCTCCATTTCATCTTTAGAGTCGATAATTGTCTGGATGCCGTTTGCAACAATCGCCAGTTCCTGTTTTAAATCAAAGTCCAGTTCAACACCTAATTCTTTTGCAACTGCATAGGCAGCTACTGCTAAAACAGCTACTTGAGCAACATATGCTTTCGTAGATGCTACAGCAATTTCCGGTCCGGCATGTAATAGTAATGTGTAATCAGCTTCACGTGAAAGTGTTGAACCTTGTACGTTTGTTACAGTTAACGCTTTGTAGCCAAGCTCTTTGATTTTTACTAATACTTGACGGCTATCCGCTGTTTCACCTGATTGTGAAATGAAGATAAATAAAGGTTTCTTCGATAGTAATGGCATATTATAGCCAAACTCGCTTGAAATGTGTACTTCTACTGGAATACCAGCAATTTTTTCAAAATACTGTTTCCCGATTAAGCCGGCATGGTAACTCGTACCTGCCGCAATAATATATAGACGGTCAGCTTCAGATAAAGCTTTTAGAATATCTGCATCAACCGTAACATCTTCACCTTGTTCATACGCTTGAATAATTTTACGGATAACAGTTGGCTGTTCATCCATTTCTTTTAACATATAGTGAGGGTATGTTCCCTTTTCGATATCAGAAGCATCCAATTGTGCTGTGTATGGTGCACGCTCAACAACGCGGCCATTTAATGTTGTAATTTCAACTTTATCTTTACGAACGATTACAACTTCTTTATCGTGCAATTCGATAAACTGGTCAGTTACTTGCAGCATCGCCATTGCGTCTGAAGCGATAACGTTGAAGTCTTCACCCACACCTACTAATAGCGGTGATTTGTTTTTCGCTACGTAAATTGTTTCCACATCTTCGTTATCTAAAAGCGCCAATGCATAAGATCCGTGCACTAACGATAATGTTTTACGGAATGCTTCTAAAGTAGATAAGCCCTCTTTCGCAAATAAATCGATTAACTGTACGATAACTTCTGTATCAGTATCCGAGTTCATCTGAATCCCTTTAAGATAAGCTTTTTGTAATAAGTGATAGTTTTCGATAACCCCGTTGTGTACAAGTGTATAACGGCCTGAAGCACTTGTATGAGGATGTGCATTTAAGCGGTTTGGTACACCGTGGGTTGCCCAACGTGTATGACCAATCCCAACAGCTGCTTCTACATCTCCATCAACTGCTTTACGTAAATCTGCAATACGTCCTTTTTCTTTGAATACTGTTACGCCTTCTTCATTGTGTACAGCAATCCCTGCAGAATCATAGCCACGGTACTCTAGTTTCTCTAAACCTTTTAATAAAATCTCTTTAGCGTCCAATACGCCGTTATATCCTACAATTCCACACATAATCCGTTTCCTCCAATGTAATTGCTACACCGAAGCACATTTTGGCAACACAAAAGTAGACTACGAAATCTACCTTTTTTCGCCTAGTGCGCTTTACGGAAGTTAATTCGATGGTGATGTTTGCTCTCGTTTAGCAAAGCTAGCACGCATCGTTAACATTCCTGCTCTTTATTTAAAAGGTGATGTAGCTAAATATTATTTTTAATTGTATGCCGTTTCGCTTTTCTGTCCAGAAAATCACTTCTCTGTTTTAAAACGAAAGTTACAACCGGGCATGTGCGATCGGGAGGCATCCGCCGAAATTTCGATAAACCTCCACCTCGTCAACTAAGGATTATGTCCGCTCGATTTCCTTAGTTCTGGCGCTATAATTGTTTTCCGATTTTGTATGCGCGATTTTCTCCCCTTTTGCGCAGCTCAACGATTTCCTTTTGCTGAGCATTTACATCATACACATAAACAATTTCACCGTCAATCCTACGCTATCATTGTAAGCGCTTCACAGAAAAAATTTTTTCTTAAAAATAGTGCGGCTGTTGCCTTACATCTGTGAATTTCTCCCCATAAGAAAAACATCCCGTTTTGATTGGGGGAGATGAAGTTTGTAACAGCAGTAATGTTGTCATTCCCACTGATTACAAGACTCACTCCACATGACATCAAAACGGGATATGCACTATTTTCTATCGTATGCAAAGAGCTCGATTAAAGCCCCTTCTCTTCTAATAAATTTACAATTTCTCGGTTAAATGCCGGTAAATCATCCGGTGTACGGCTTGTTACAAGCTGTTTTTGACAAACAAATACTTCTTCATCATGGAAGTTTACCCCTGCATATTCCATATCGACTTTAATCGATTTATAACCTGTCGCATCTCGTCCCTCTAATGACTTCGCTGTAATTAGCAGCTGTGGTCCATGGCAAATTGCAAAGACAGGTTTCTTTTCATCCATAAAATACTTTGCAAATGCTACAACGCGCTCATCATCACGCAGTAAATCCGGTGAAAAACCACCTGGAATAAATAACGCATCAAAGTCCTGCGGGTTCGCCTCTGCTACCCCTTTATCAATCTGAACTGTTGCTTCGCCATTTTTACCTGTAATCGATTTATTACCTTCTTTATCGATTGTTACAATTGTATGCCCTGCAGCCTCTAGTGCCTGTTTCGGACTTGTGAACTCCACATCTTCAAACTTGTCAGTAATTAATGTTGCAATTTTAGCCAATGTAAAACACTCCTTCGTCTTATTAGGATACTGTATTTTGTTTCCCCGAATTCTTGAAAATGAAACATATTTACCGCAAATAGTAGAACAGTTTCAGTATTCATTAGAATGGTAAAATTTATAACTGGGTTTAAGCGGTAAAAAGGTTGTTTTGTCGTTTGGAGTTAATTTCGTGATCCTTTTTAGAAGAGTTGCATTCGATATTCGAAAGTTTCACATGGATATTTGAATACTTGGATAACATTTTAGAACATTGGGTACTTTTTTTAGAAGAACGGATGTTTATTAGAACTCTTTTAGTTATATTAGATCTTCTAAACCGGATATTAGAAAATCCATCACAAATCAAAAAAACACCGGAAGCAATGTCTCCATCACTTCCGGTGCTGTCTCTATAATTTATTCAGCTAAACCCATTTCTGTACGTACTACATCTGCGATTCGTGCTACATAGTTTTCGCAAGCCTCTTCTGAAGCTGCCTCGACCATAACGCGCACTAAAGGCTCTGTACCTGAAGGGCGAACTAATACACGACCATTGCCTGCCATTTCCGCTTCTACTTCAGCGATGACAGCGGCAACCTTTTCATTTTGTGTTACAGCATGTTTATCTGTTACACGTACGTTCACTAACTTTTGCGGGTAAATCGTCATTTCCCCTGCAAGTTCAGAAAGTTTCTTGCCTGTTGCTTTCATAATATTCACTAGCTGAATACCTGTAAGCAAACCGTCGCCTGTTGTATTGTAATCTAAAAATACGATGTGACCCGATTGCTCGCCACCTAAGTTATAATCATTTGCACGCATTTCTTCCACAACATAGCGGTCTCCAACTGCTGTTTGAACACTTGTCATTTCGTTGTCTTCAAGCGCTTTGTAGAAGCCCATGTTACTCATAACTGTAGAAACAATCGTGCCTTTGTTTAAGCGGCCTTTTGCGTGTAAATATTTTCCGATAATGAACATAATCTGGTCACCGTCAACAATCGTACCGTTCTCATCTACAGCGATTAAACGGTCGCCATCTCCATCAAATGCTAAACCGACATCCGCGCCGCGCTCCGCGACAAATGCAGCTAATTTTTCAGGATGTGTTGAACCGACACCTTCATTGATGTTCAGTCCATCCGGTGAAGCACCCATTGTTGAAATATCTGCCTCTAAATCTGCGAATAAATGTGTTGCTAAAGAAGAAGTCGCACCATGCGCACAGTCTAATGCCACATGTAATCCTTCAAAATCTTCTTCAACTGTTTGTTTTAAGTATGAAATATATTTTTGTCCACCTTCAAAGTAGTCTGTTACTGAACCAACAGCAGCACCTACTGGACGTGGTAATGTATCTTCTTCTGCATCAAGAATACGTTCAATCTCTTCTTCTTGTGCATCCGTTAATTTAAAGCCGTCTGGACCGAAAAATTTAATGCCGTTATCTGCGACAGGATTATGAGATGCTGAAATCATAACACCTGCTTCAGCATTCATGACGCGTGTAAGATACGCTACACCTGGTGTACTAATTACACCTAAACGCATAACTTCTGCTCCAATTGAAAGAAGACCTGCAACAAGTGCACCTTCCAACATCTCCCCAGAAATACGTGTATCGCGTCCAATTAATACTTTCGGGCGATCTTTAGCATCCTTCGTTAGCACATAGCCGCCAATACGGCCTAGTTTAAATGCCAACTCTGGTGTTAGTTCACTATTTGCGACACCGCGAACGCCATCTGTTCCGAAATATTTACCCATTACTTTTTCTCTCCTTCAACGCTTGAAATACCATACGTTTTTAAATTTACCACCTAAAGTGGATTGCTTGTTATTGATAGTTAGTTTCCATCTGTATCTTCACTATTAGAATCGGTATCTGTATCTGCTTCACTATCTTTTCCCTGTTCACGAACTGGCTCTCCACTCACAGTTGCGCGTACCGTTAGTTTCTCATGTGATAACTTGGTAGCCCCTGTTGGAAGCTCAATTTTAAATTCGTAAGGACCGGATTTTTTAATTTTTGAAACATCAACGTCTACGGCAACTTCTTTTAATGAATCCACTACAGATTTCGAACCATATACCGTTATGTTTGATTTTTCCGGGGATAAACTGTCAATTGTAAGCCCCTCTACTGGTTCCCCAATTTCGTTTATCTTAATCGGGACTTCTTTACTATATTCATTAATTTCTACTTTTACATTGACCTTATCCGGATTAATGCTGACATCGAGCTTATTCAGATCACGGTCTAGTACCTTTACAGCCGCTTCTTGCTCAAATGATTTATTTACATCTTTCTCGCCTGAAACCGTCGCCTTTACATAACTTATGTTATCAATGACACTCTTTGCTCCTGTTACCGCTACTTTTGACGGTTCTGCCGTCATCTCGTTCAGTACGAAGTTCTCAGCTAAAAGACGGTTATTCATTTCCGGTTCTACACGAAACTGTTCAGTAACCTTTTCCTCAATTGTTACATTAATTATTCTTGGCTCAATTGATACATCCAGTTTTTCCGAAAAGTTTTCTTGATGTATTGTAACGCTATGTTCACCAATTAACAATGAGTTTAAATCGACAAAAAGTTTGAAATCCTTTTCAAGCTTTGTTTTCATTACAATTTGTTTCGGACCTGAAATTTTTACGTCGACCGTTTCAGGGAGCCCTGTAACAAATAAATTATCAGAATCATAGTACACTTCCAATGGCACATTTGTGATGACATCTGTTTCATTGGATGTGCTCGAATCCGTTTCACGTTTTTCTTCTGTTTGAATATACAGGAATAGTGCCACCGCTAAAAACAAAGCGGTTAAACGGAGCATCCATGAGCTATCAAATATTTTATCCATTCTTTTTCCCTCCCCAAGTCCACTTAGATGCTAAGTTAGAATCTTGTTCAGGACCAAACCACAGTTTGCGCAGTAATTCTTCAAATTCTGTAATAGTAAGGTTACGGTGTAAATTACCATTAGCTGTTATACTAATCGCACCTGTTTCTTCGGATACAACAATTGTAATTGCATCTGTTACTTCACTTAACCCAAGTGCTGCCCGGTGACGTGTACCAAGTTCTTTGGAAATAAATGCACTTTCCGACAATGGCAAGTAACAAGCCGAAGCGGCTATTTGGTTTTTCTGTATAATTACGGCCCCGTCATGTAACGGTGTATTTGGGATGAAAATATTAATCATTAATTCAGAAGAAATTGCGGCATCCATCTTGATGCCCGTTTCTACATATTCATTTAATCCTGTATCTTTTTCAATCGAAATAAGTGCTCCAATTCGGCGTTTTGCCATATAACTTACAGATTTTTTCATCGCCTCGACTAAGCGTGTCTGCTCATCTTCCTGCTGGTTATTCGTTCGTTGGAAAATCTTACCCCGTCCGATTTGCTCAAGGGCCCGGCGAATTTCCGGCTGGAATATTATAATAATTGCTAAGAAACCCCAATCAATTACTTCTTGCAATAACCAATCAAGGGTGTCTAGACCGAAAACGTAGGTAGCAAATTTCGCTAACACAACAATTAATAACCCTTTCAATAATTGAACGGCTTTCGTTCCTTTAATGAGGGTCAATGCTTTATAAACTACATACCAGACAAGCAGTACGTCCAGTACTTTAAAAATCATATCTACAGCAGCAATGTCTGTAAATTGCTCAATTATTTGCATGTGGCATCCCCCACCTTTACTTGCTATTCCATCTTGGTTTTAGTATAGCACAATTCTGTCAGTGATTAACTTTCCTAACAGAAAAAAGTCTACCCGAACGAGTAGACTTTTCTTTCTATACTAGAACGGCTTTTTTTTGAGAAAAGTTCCGATTTATTAAGAAAATATTATTTCTTGTTTTCATTATCGTGATGATAGTTCTGAGTTATTACTCATTAAAAACAGCGATTGCTTTATTGAAGCCGTCTTTAATTTTGTACCAAAGCCATTCGAACATTTCATCAATTTCCTCTACTTGCCCTGTAACGACTGCCGTAGATGCCATGTAGTTGCCATTGATAACTGTAATATTGCCGTCCACTTCCCCTTCGACAATAATATCTCCATTTTTCACAACGATGTCACCTTTAACGACTTCACCTACCGGCACTGTTACCGTTTGCCCTTCAACGACTAAATTAGGCTGTTTCGTCACAGAGAATTGATCGTCATTCGGAAAACTGCCTAACAATGTGGCACTCATACATAAAAAGAATACTGCTGCAGCTACAAGTACAGGATGCTGACGGAACCAACGTTTGATGCCGGCAGAACTTTTGCGTTTCGGTAAACGGCTTATCACTTGATCCTCAAAGCGCGGAGGGGCAGTAATATGTGCTGCACTCTTGATAAACGCAACCGTGTCACTTAATTCATGCATATGTTGTTGGCAATCAGGGCATGTTTGTAAATGCTGCTTCAATATTTGTTCATGCTCACGACTAATATCACCATCTAAATATTCGTGCATATAATCCACGAATTCTGATGCACACGTTTTCATGCGTATCTTCCTCCTACAAATTGTTTAACTGCTTTCTTAACGCTTCACGGCCACGGTGAATTCGCGTTTTAACTGTTCCTAAAGGCATATCCAAAATTTCGCTTATTTCCTGAAGGGACAGTTCTTCAATATATTTTAATACAATGACCGATCGATACTTATCGGGAAGGCGGCTAATTTCATATTGTATTCGGTCCTGAAGCTCCATCTGCAAGGCGGCCTCTTCCGGCAACTGCTCCTCTGCGGCAATCTGAGAATACATATCCAGCCCTTCTGTTCCCGCTACCTCCGCATCTAAGTAATAATCGGGCTTCTTTTTACGAATTCGGTCAATACAAAGATTTGTTCCGATTCGGTAAAGCCATGTTGAAAATTTTCGATTTTGATCATACGAATGTAAATTAATATAGGCCCGTATGAATGCCTCCTGTGCGATATCTTCTGCTTCCTGTTTATTTCCAAGCATTCGATAGCACACTTGATACAGCTTGTGCTGGTAGAGGTTAACGATGTCGGCATATGCGTTTTGGTCACCTTTAAGCACTTGCTTTATTCTTTTATTAACTAACGCATCCATTTGTCTTTCCTCTCCACCTTTTCAGCTGTTCTATATATACGGATTGCTTTTTAAAAGGTTTCATTTTCTCTAAAAAATTTTTTCCACCCATAAATATGTGCCTTTATTATAACAAACTTCGTAACGACCAATCGAATTTTTTCGCAATAATCATACTAAAGTTTCGCCAAATAAAGAGCCGATTAAGGCAACCGCTACATCTGCTGTTTTATTTCGTTCATCTAATATAGGATTCACCTCTACAAACTCCGCCGATGTCATTAAGCCTGATTCCTGGATCATTTCCATTGCTAAATGACTTTCCCGATAAGTGATCCCACCTGCTACAGGTGTCCCCACTCCAGGAGTATATAAAGGATCTAATGCATCTAAATCAAGTGATAAATGAAGGCCGTCTATTTTCAATTGGTTAAAATATTTTAGCGTTTCTTCCATAACATATGTCATTCCAAGGCGATCGATTTCGTGCATAGTGTATATTTTAATGCCTCTGGACTTAATGAGCTCACGTTCCCCTTCATCGATAGAACGTCCGCCAATTATAACAATGTTTTCGGCTTTGATTTTAGGTTCTGCATGTAAAATTGATGTTAGCCTTTCATGACCTAGCCCAATACTTGTTGCTAAGGGCATTCCATGAATATTTCCGGATGGGGTTGTTTCCGGTGTATTTAAATCTGCATGGGCATCAAACCAGATTATGCCCTGATTTTTATATTTCATCGATAGACCTGCCAATGTGCCAATTGCAATACTATGGTCGCCCCCTAATACAAGCGGTATGTAATCCTTATTTACAACACTCAATACTTTTTCAGCAAGTGCTGTATTGACCTTAATTACTTCTTCCAGATTAAGCAGCTTTTCATCTTTATGTACAGCTGCATCCCCCTCGATAACCTGAATATTCCCTTCATCTTCTACTTCATATCCAAGATCAGCCAAACGCTGTTGCAGCCCTGCATATCTAATTGCACTTGGTCCCATATCTACCCCGCGGCGCTGTTGTCCATAATCACATGGTACCCCTACAATTGAAATTTTCTTATTCATCATTTCTGCATCCCCTAACATGTCATGTAATTTTTCTATTCTATTCTATTCTTTTCTCTTCTCCGCTCACCCTCCTATAGAAATTTCGAGCAACTAAACGATTTTCCCTTTTTATACGCAAAAAATCCTTTACTTATAAATAAGTAAAGGATTGTTATTTTTGTATTTGATATTTAAGTACACTTCTAAGTTTATAAAATAAAAGTGAGCCATGAAGGACTCGAACCTTCGACCCTCTGATTAAAAGTCAGATGCTCTACCAACTGAGCTAATGGCTCATAAAAAATAAAAAAAATGGCTGGGGTACCTGGATTCGAACCAGGGCATGACGGAATCAAAATCCGTTGCCTTACCGCTTGGCTATACCCCAAACATTTTATAGATGGTGGAGGGGGACGGATTCGAACCGCCGAACCCTAAGGAGCGGATTTACAGTCCGCCGCGTTTAGCCACTTCGCTACCCCTCCGACAAATGATGCAACACTGTTAAAGTTGAATGGTGGAGGATGACGGGCTCGAACCGCCGACCCCCTGCTTGTAAGGCAGGTGCTCTCCCAGCTGAGCTAATCCTCCATACATAACAAGTGTTACTGCTTTATTTTTTTATGAAGCCTTAAATGGTGACCCGTACGGGATTCGAACCCGTGTTACCGCCGTGAAAGGGCGGTGTCTTAACCACTTGACCAACGGGCCGTTATATAAGTTGTTCTCTTTAAGACAAGATTTATAATATCATCATTTTTTATATAGTGCAAGCCTTTTTTTAAAACTTTTTCGAAAAAGTTTTATTGTTTATTTTGTAATAGCAAAAAGGCAAAAAAAATGGCTCCGAAGGCAGGACTCGAACCTGCGACCTGCCGGTTAACAGCCGGATGCTCTACCAACTGAGCTACTTCGGAACGCTACTATTATACAGTGATGTACAAGCCATCTTTCGTACATTTATTATTATAGCAACGTTTTAAATTTATACAAGTAGTTTTTTGAAATAATTTGAACATTTTATTTATTATGCTTCTCTTTCATTGGAAAACCTTCATTTTAATGAATTATTTGTCCTCCATTACTGCTTTATAAACTCAGTAATCTCATCAATCAAACCATTTGTTAGCGGTAAATCAGGGTTGTAATAGCTCGCAAGATTTTGGTCTCGATCGCCTTCTACATCTTTTAACACATGATTCATCTTATCAAAATAGTGTATTGTCGCATCATTATTTGCTGCATGTAAGTTTTCCGCATCTTTTTCGGTTACTTGAATATCCTTTTTCCCTTGAAGGATGATAATTGGAACGGTAACATTGCTTATTTCGTGCTGTGGATCGTATTTAAGCCATGAAATCATATATGGTTGAACAGACGGTCTAAATAATGATTGGAGCTGGGCAGAGACTGTCTCTACTTTTTTGCCTACCTTTAATTGCTGCAATGCTTTTTCCGATTCCACTAATAAATTCGGAGTTAGGCTTGCTGACAATTGTTCCATTAAAACTTCATCTGCCGGTCTTCCAATACCTGCTACCGAAATTAGAGAGGCTACATCATTTTGCTGAGCAGCAATGGTCATTATTAATGCACCTTCACTATGACCTAATAAATGAATTTCATTAAATCGGTCATCCTTTTTAGCATAATCTACAATAGATTTAACATCCTCTACATAGACATCAAATGTTAAATCCTCTTCTTTTTTAATTAATGCCGTATTATCACCGACTCCACGTTTATCGAAACGAATAGAAGCAATTCCTTTCTCCGCTAAGCTCTCTGCAATCATCTTTAAACTATTATTCGAACCAGCTCCTATTGTATTGCCGTCTTTATTTGTAGGACCCGATCCCGCATGGATTATAACTAGCTCTCCCGTAGCTTTATCAGGCGTTTCCAGCGCTGCTATAAGCTCTCCGCCGGCAACAGGAATCAATAGCTCCTCATACGTAACAGGTGTCTCTGTATAAGACTTTAACGTAATAGGATAGGTCTGTCCGTTTTGTGTAAACGTTCCTTCTATCGTTTCGTTTTTTAGCGTCCCCGCAATTTTAACAAGAGATCCGGCTAAATTAATGGTGATGGCCACATCCGAGTCATTATACTTAATTGATTCAAATGCATAATCACTGATTCCTTGTACTGGTACAGAAATGCTTCCACTCGACTCTTCCAAATTTAAAATGATTTCAAGAGGTGACTGCGGAATTTCAATCATCCCCTGCCATTTTCCTAATAATGCTTCCTCCATATGCGCAACCTCCTGCTTCGTTTGTTCTTCCGCTGTTGGCTTATCTGTACTTTCACTATTACAAGATGACAGCAATAACACAACAGCTAAACTATAAGCAATTTTTCTCATGGCTCAACCCTCCCCAATTTGATTCTTAATTTCCTTTACGGTTAGAAAAGGAAAAAGTTTCAAAATAAAAAGCCATCAATAAAGATGACTTTATTTTCATATTAAATTACGGGCCACAAAATCCTGAAGTTTTTCATAATCACTGACCTTTTGATTACATAGTTGTGAGTCATCACAAATGTAGTTGCTGTAAGATGTATAATTATCAGCATTGCCCTTTACTGTAGCTGTAAACAAATGAACTGAACTGTGCTGATTACAAATCGAACAGACACCTTTAATAGGATTGTGGGCATCTACAACTCCACGCAATGCCGTATATTGACCTTCCTTTTCCAGTACAATATATTGGCGGTTTGTCCCCTTATCAACCCATGACAGATAACTGATTGCTTGCCAATCAATCACTTCTAGTTTAGGTAACTTCAGCTTTTTATCCTTTTTAAATAGCTTTTGCAAACCTTGCTCGGAAATTGATTTAAATGGAATAGTATATGACTTTAAGCTTTGGAATAATAGATCTGCCCCGATAGTATCCTCAACCGTTTCCACTTCTTTAATAATATCTTCATTTACATGCGTCAGTTTTTCTCTTAGCTCTGTAATTGCCAGCTCCCGTACAGCCGCTACAATTTTCTTGTCGTTTGATGCCAGTTTAGCCTTCAGTATTTTATTTACTTGTTGCTCAATTAATCGTAAGTCCACTACTGTTAAAAATGGTGCTGTCATGTTACTTCCTCCAATGTTTTGCCTTGTAAGACATTTTACATTCATTAATCGTATTTCTTTCTGCTTTAATGGTCAACTACTAAAACAATTCTGGTATAAGGCATGCAAATTAATCTCATTCAAATAAAAGAAAAACCAAAGAAGGCAGTCATTATTTAAGACTCCATCTTTGGTTGATTGTATTATGAGTTTACTCTTTATATTGTATAGTAGCATATATATAATCTTCAATAATATAAAAAAGCCACTACTGACTAAATCAGCAGCCACTTTTTGAGCGAAGCGACGTCCTACTCTCACAGGGGGAAGCCCCCAACTACCATCGGCGCTAAAGAGCTTAACTTCCGTGTTCGGTATGGGAACGGGTGTGACCTCTTTGCCATCATCACTTCACTATTATCGGCTTCCAATACACTAATGTGTCTTGAAACCCTTAGAAAGAATCATTCTTTCAAAACTGGATAAACGTTTCATTGAGTTGTGCAATAAAATGTGGTTAAGTCCTCGACCGATTAGTATTCGTCAGCTGCATGCGTCACCGCACTTCCACCTCGAACCTA